>JAZRUB010000044.1:0-7558 GCA_045652305.1 Eubacteriales bacterium | reverse complement strand
TGCTTGGGCATCACCTAAATTTGAACAGGAACAAACCTCAAAATACCTTTGCTGCTTAGGACTCCCTGCCTCAACGTCGTATGACTTAACCTTTAAATCGGCAAGGTCGCCGGTACAGCATTCAAGAGTACGAACGGGAATATCAAGCGAACGGAACAAATCAACGGTGTTTTGCCAAAGCTTGTCAAACCACATCATGCTGTCTTCGGGTTTACAAATGACAATCATTTCCTGCTTTTCAAATTGGTGAATACGGTAAATACCGCGCTCTTCTATACCATGTGCGCCCTTTTCTTTGCGGAAACAGGGAGAATAACTGGTAAGAGTTTTAGGAAGTTGATTTTCAGGAATTATTGTGTCGATATATCTACCAATCATGGAGTGTTCGCTCGTGCCGATTAGATAAAGGTCTTCGCCTTCAATCTTGTACATCATAGCTTCCATTTCGGAAAAACTCATAACGCCTGTAACAACGTTACTGCGAATCATGAAAGGAGGGATGCAGTATTCAAAACCGCGCTGAATCATAAAATCACGCGCATAAGAGATAACAGCAGAATGAAGTTGTGCAATATCGCCGGTAAGATAGTAGAAACCGTTACCCGCTACTTTTCTCGCACTGTCAAGGTCAAGACCTCTAAGTTTTTCGAGAATTTCAGCATGGTAGGGGATATCGAAATCGGGAACAAGAGGTTCGCCGAAACGCTCAACTTCAACATTATCCTCGTCGTTTTTGCCTATAGGAACAGAGGGGTCAATTATGTTGGGGATTCGCATCATAATCGCGTTGAGTTTTTCGCCAACTTCTTTTTCTTCAGCTGAAAGCGAGTCGATTTTATCACCGTCAGCGGCAACTGCTTTTTTAACTTCTTCCGCTTCGTCGCGTTTGCCTTGTGCCATTAAAGCACCGATTTGTTTAGAAGCTTTGTTGCGGTTTGCGCGGAGCGCTTCTACCTCGGTTTTGATTTCGCGGTTGCGCTTGTCGAGTTCGATAACTTCATCAACAAGAGGCAATTTGTCATCTTGAAACTTCTTTTTGATGTTTTCGCGAACTATGTCGGGATTTTCGCGTAAAAATTTAATGTCAATCATCTTATATACTCCGTTCGTTTATTGTTCGTTGTTGAAAAATCCGCCACCGCAGATTTGTGTTATAAGTTCTTCAAGGTCATCAGTGCCCGAAAAAGAGAGTGTTAATTTACCATTGCCGTCTGCAGTCTGCTTTATAACTGCTTTTCTGCCCAAAACGTCACTCATATCGTTTTCGAGTTTTTTGTAATATGCCTTGCTTACGGTTAAATGACTGTGTGATTTATTTTCATTTCCACTTTGAGAAATGTATTTGACGTATTGCTCGGTTTGTCTGACCGACAAGCCGTTTTTGATAACGTATTCGGCACACTTTAAAATATCTTCTTCGTCGCAGATTTGCGTAAGCGGAATCAATGTTCTTGCGTGTCCGTATGAAAGACTACCGTCTTCAACTAAACTTAATACAGAGTCGGGGAGCTTCAATATACGCAGTATATTAGCAACGGCTGTTCTTGATTTTCCGACACGTTCGGCAGCTTCTTCTTGTGTAAGACCGAAACGTTCCATAAGGTCGCGATATCCGCGCGCTTCTTCAGCGGCATTAAGGTTTTCACGTTGTAGGTTTTCTATAAGTGAAAGCTCACCTGCAAGTAAATCGTCAGCATTGTGGATAATAGCGGGTATTTCATTTAAACCTGCTATTTTAGATGCGCGCCATCTGCGCTCACCTGCAATTATTTCATAATATCCGTTGTCTTTCTTGCGCACTGCTATCGGCTGAAGTATGCCGTGACGCGAAATAGAGTCGGCAAGCTCCAAAAGTGCAGTTTCATCAAACTTTGTTCTTGCTTGTGCACGGTTGGGTTCAACGTCGGAAATTTTCAAAACGGTAACACCGCTTGATTCTTTTTCTTCTATCGCATTATCGGCGAGTAGGGAACCAAGCCCTCTGCCAAGACCTTTTTTAGCCATCTGTTACCTCCGTTATATTTCGCACCTTCGCATCAGTTCAAGCGCAACCGCAGAATATGCCGCAGCGCCCTTGCCGTTTTTGTCGTAATCGGTAATAGGCATTCCGTAACTCGGTGCTTCGCTGATTTTTACACTACGGGGAATAGGGGTTCTGAATAACTTATCTGCAAAATACTTCTTGATTTCTTCCAAAACGGCAATTGACAAATTAAGTCTGCCGTCGAACATATTGATTAATACACCCAAAAGCTCAATTTGCGGATTGTAGAGTCGTTTGATTTGTTTTATCGTAGCGGTAAGTTGTGACAAGCCTTCGAGCGAATAATATTCACAAAGAACGGGAATCACAACGTATTTTGTAGTTACAAGTGAGTTGATTGTAATCAAACCAAGCGATGGAGGACAGTCGATAATTATGTAATCGAACTTGTTTTCTGCGCCCTTTAGCGCGTTTCTCAACCTGTATTCACGGTCGTGTTAGTCAACAAGCTCAAGCTCTGCGCCTACAAGGTTTATGCTTGAAGGTATTATCGAAAGACCGCGAACGTTAGACTCGATTGCAGTATCCTCCCATGTTGACCTGCCTATGATAAGGTCGTAAACACTTCCGGTTATTGACCTTTTAACAATACCCAAACCGCTTGTCGCGTTACCTTGAGGGTCGGTATCTATAAACAAAACACGCTTTCCGCTTCTTGCAATACATGCCGCAATATTAAGCGCGCTTGTCGTTTTTCCTACGCCGCCTTTTTGGTTGGCGAAGCAAATAATCTTACATTCGCTCATATATGCCTCTTTATATAACTAACTGTGCCTATAATTATAATATAGTATAACAAATTGCTCGAAAAAGTCAATATAAAGAGAATATTTTCCTATAAATATGTGCGTATTTTTTGATATCTGTTGACTTTATATCATTAATTGTCTATTATAAAGTTGTAACTATAAACTTTGGAGGTTATATTACTTATGAATCAAATTTTGAATGAACTTACTGCACTTGTTGTGCCGATGGCAAAGAATTTGGTTTTGGCCATTTTGGTTTTCGTGATTGGCTTCAAAATTGTCAGCATTATTTCAAAACGAATTAAGAGTGGCAAAACGTTTAAAAATGTTGATGAATCTACCGCAGGCTTTATCGCAAGCTTCATCTCCATTTCATTGAAGATAGTGGTTGTTGTTTCGGTAATTGCAATTCTCGGCGTACCGATGAGCTCGGTTGTCGCATTGATTGCATCTGCAGGCGTAGCAATCGGTCTTGCTGTACAAGGTGCGCTTTCTAACCTTGTCGGTGGCTTGATGATACTATTGTTCCGTCCTTTCCGTTCGGGTGATTATATCGAAGCGCAAGGTGCCTCCGGTACGGTACGCGAGATATCTGTTTTTTATACCGTTCTCGTTACACCTGACAATAAGGTGATTACTGTTCCCAACGGCGGACTAACCAACTCGGTAATCACTAACTATTCTTCCGAAGAACTTCGTCGTGTTGACGTTGAATTTACTGCCGACTATGAAGCGGATTCCGACTCTGTAAAGAAAACAATGCTTGAAGTTGCGAACTCTTGCGCAAAAGCATTAAAAGACCCCGAAGCGGCTGCAGTTATGCTTGATTGCGGAGAAAACGGAATTAAGTATGTACTTCGTGTATGGTGTGAAAGTGGAAATTATTGGAATGTTCGCGAAGAACTCGTAAAGGGTGTTCGTAATGCGTTTAAAAACGCAAATATTGTAATTCCTTATCCTCAACTTAATGTTAGAATACAGAATAAATGATGAAAACGACTAGAATTCTTATAATTATTGTATTGTGTATTGCGATGCTTGCTTGCTTGGCGTTTGCATTTTCACCGTTATTCGAAAATACCGAAGTGGTTAGCGGATATTCACCCATTCCGGTCAATCCGCCACCCGAATCTGTTTCTGACCCTATAGCAAACAGCAAACCCGAAAACCTTGATTCCTATAAACTTGCAGTTGAAGAGATATTAAACAACAAATCCAACCTCAAAACCTCGTTTGTTGATAAGGTCGATAAAGCATATATTGACCGAATCTCTGAAATGTTCGGTAGCGAATCTGTCGAAAAATTAGCAAATGCACTTTCCGAGGGTGAGGTGGACAGCAAAGTTCTTCATTCTATTCTTGGTTATAGTGAAAAGGCTTTTGTTTCGCTTATAGAAAATCAACTTGAACGCACTTCTGTTTTGAAAAATACCGAAAACGGTGTTACCGACATGGTGTTTGTAGGCGACGTTACGTTCAACGATGGTTCGAGTGTAATGTATGCCTATGAAGCTCGTAAAAAGGGTGCAAAAGGGCTTGTTTCCGAAGAAGTTTTGGGAATAATGAATTCGGCAACAATTGCCATGGCAAATAATGAATTCACTTTGACGAAGCGCGGCTCTCCCGTTCCCGATAAAAAATATACGTTTCGCGGCAACCCCGATAACGTAAACATATATCACGAAATGGGTGTAGATATTGTTGGCCTTGCCAACAATCATGCATTCGATTACGGTCCCGATTCTTTAACCGATACGCTCATAACTCTCGATAATGCAGGTATTGCTCACGTAGGTGCAGGCGAAAACTTAAACGATGCAAAAGCACCGTATTATTACATTGTAAACGGATATAAAATCGCTATAGTTGCAGGTACTGCGATTGACCCGTACAGTACACGTGGCGCAAGAGAAAATCTTAGCGGAGTGTTCCAAATATTTGATACGGTTTCTATGCAAAAAGAGATTTCTGCGGCAAAGGAAAAAGCAGACTACGTTATTGCTTACGTTCATTGGGGCGAAGAAATAACAACAGTCCTTACTTATGGTCAAAAACACATGGGTAAAGCGTTTATTGATGCAGGCGCCGATGTGGTTGTAGGTATGCATTCGCACTGTATGCAGGGCATAGAGCACTACAATGGTAAGCTTATCGTTTATAGCCTCGGTAACTTTACTTTTTCGCCCTATGACCTTACCTGCGCTATGCTAAAAACTACAATTTCTCCCGATGGTGAGTTGACTAATACGTTTTATCCCATGAAGCAAACTAACAGCTTTACTTTTATTAATTCCGGAGAAAAAGGCAAGGAGCAAATGGACCTTCTTTTGCAACTTGCAATCAATACGGATATCTCTGATGATTTTGTTGTCACGGAGGCTAAAAAATAATGGAAATGGTAGAAAAGGTTTTTCAGATAATATTCCTTGTTGTAATGTCTTTGGGCATTCTTGGTTTGCCTGTGTATTTTGTCTTGAATGCTCGCAGAAAACGTTTGAACGAGTAGTACGAAGAAAATAACACTAATGATAAAACCGATTGACATCTATGCGTCTATGTGTTATATTTATAGTGTAAATATAATAAAATTTACAGAAAGATGACGTGTTTTGCAGTGATTATGAATAAAAAACTTATTAGTGTAATTGTTCCTTGTTATAACGAAGCAGAGGCTTTGCCGTTTTTCTTTGAAGAGCTTGATAAAGTTATTGCCCAAATGCAGGATTACGATTTTGAGGCGATATATGTTAATGACGGCTCGAAAGATGCAACGCTTGATATTCTAAGAGCGCGCGCATCTGTTGATAGCCGTACACGTTACGTGTCATTCTCGCGTAATTTCGGTAAAGAAGCAGGTATGCTTGCAGGTTTACGCGCTGCCAAAGGCGATTATGCGGCAATTATGGATGCCGATTTGCAAGACCCGCCCTCTTTGCTTCCGGAAATGATGAAGATACTTCAAGAGAAAAAATGCGATTCTGTAGCTACAAGACGTGGCGACCGCAAGGGTGAACCTCCTATAAGAAGTTTCTTCGCAAATTGTTTCTACAAGCTTGTTAATAAAATTTCTGACGTTAAACTTACTCCTGCCGCACGTGATTATCGTCTTATGTCCAGAAGAATGGTCGATGCGGTGCTTTCGCTTTCCGAATATAACCGTTTCACCAAGGGCTTTTTTGAATGGGTAGGCTTTAAAACAGAATGGATAACCTATGAGAATATCGAACGTGTCGCAGGAAAAACCAAATGGTCTTTCTGGGGTTTGTTCCGCTATTCTCTCGACTGCATCGTTGCATTTTCGACTGCACCGCTTGCAATCAGTTCGCTAAGCGGTATAGTAATGTTCATGCTTTCTATTTTCGGTGCATTGGCAATTATTATACGTAAAATTGTCGACTCGAGTTCTTCTGTAAGCGGTTGGGCATCAATGATTTGCGTATTGCTTTTTGTTGGTGGTTTGCAGCTTCTTTGTATCGGTGTTCTTGGCCAATACCTTTCCAAAACCTACATGGAAACTAAACGCAGACCTAATTATATCGTTGCTGAAACCGAAGAAGATAACAAGGCAGAATAATGTTTGGATTTAAAAAGAAGCCACCCAAGGACACAAACAGCCCCGAATTCAGGCTCTATATGTGTAAAAAACTTGATGGCAGAGCTTTAAAATATGTTCTCGAACGTGACCCCGTTAAGGGCGATTACGTAATTGGAAAAGGCGGCGTACTTAGCCTTTTCGAGGGCGACTTTTCTGTCATAAGCGGAGGGAAAACCTTGTTTGTCTGCAAAGCGGACGAGCTACATGCGTGGGAATTCATGTCGCTTGACGGCGCAACCTTGACTGGCTTTGATAAAGTGCAAGGGAAAGAACGCACCGTGATGGCGTACTATACCTACTACAGAGATTGAATTTTAATTTTGCCGAAAGGAGTTTTGGCGTAATGCGCGTTTTGCTCGCACCCGATTCCTATAAAGGTTGCCTGACTTCAAAAGAGGTTTGCGAAGCTATTTGTGACGGCATAAAAAGCGTTTCTCAGGATATTGACGTTTTACAGTTCCCGTCGTCAGATGGTGGAGAAGGCTTTTGCGTCTGTATGAAGACTATTTACGGCGGAGAGTGGATAAGACGAGAAGTTGCATATCCGTTAGGTAACCACGGAATAGCTGAATTTATATATAACAATTCAACAAAGACAGCCTTTATTGAACTTGCTTCGGCTTCGGGTTTGCCGCTTGTCCCTAAAGAACAACGCGACATTTTGCGCTCGTCTACATACGGAACGGGCGAACTTATTTGCGAAGCAATTAAACTCGGTGCTACTAATATTATTGTAGGACTTGGTGGCTCGGCAACTAACGATTGTGGTATAGGCATGCTGGCGGCGATGGGGATGACGTTTTATGATGAAAATGGCAATCAACTAAAGCCGATTCCTAAATATATGGGGCAAATTAAAAGTATAGACCGAACAAATATGATTGATTTGTCAGGAATAACCTTTACGGCTGCATGTGACGTAAAAAATCCGCTGTGTGGTAAAAACGGCGCCGCAGAAGTCTTTTCAAGACAGAAGGGCGCAAGCGAAGAGGAAGTAAAAATACTCGATTCATCTGCACGCTCTTTTGCGTCGGCTATCGGAATTGACCCTGAAATAGCAGGTTCAGGTGCCGCAGGCGGTGTAGGGGCTGCAATACTTTCGGTACTTGGCGGAAGATATGTAAGCGGTGCTTCATTGTTGGTGAATTCAGACGAGTTTAAAAAGGCGCT
>JAZRUB010000043.1:0-3784 GCA_045652305.1 Eubacteriales bacterium | reverse complement strand
CTCGGTTACGGCGAAAGCGTGCTTCACGGAGTAAGCATAACAACAAGAGAAAAAGAAAGGAGCAGCAGACATGGAATACTCTAACGTAACAGACAGCCTTAAAAGTCTGCTCGATAACTATTCGGCAGACGAAGAAAAACTGACCTTGCTGTATAAAAACGCATTGCAAAATGCCGACAAGGCACATTCAGACGCGTTGAACGCGCTTAATTCGCAGTTTCAGTCCGACCGCAAACGAGTCTACTCCGATAACCTGCGTGACGAGCGCAATACATTAACTATGTTGGCAGAACGCGGACTCGGATTCTCGGGCGAATCGGCACAGGCGAAATTGAATTCCAATATACTTTTATCGAACCGCTTGGGCGCACTCGAAAGCCAAAAAGCAAGCGATGCAAGCAAGCTTGCACTCGATACTGCCGACAAAAAGCATAATTTGTCGCTTGAGCTGTTGGAAAAGACGGGTGTGCTTAACGACAAGAAAAATCAGTTCATGTTAGATATAGCAACACTACAGCAAAAGGAAGCAGACGGCATTGCCAACCGTGAGCACGAAAAGGCACTAAGCGATGCTCAGCGTGCTTGGGAGAAAGAAAAGTTCAATGCCCAACTCCAAGCCGACAAAGAAATGAGCGCAGCCGATTGGGAACGCGAATGGGCTAAGCTAATGGCGCAAATCAACGCAGATAAAGAATCGGCAAGCGCACAGCGCGATTGGGAAAAAGAAAAGCTCAATACCGAAATCCAAGCCGACAAGGACAAGGCAGAAACCGCTTGGCAACGAGAACTTGAAAAATTGATGGCTCAAATCCAAGCAGATAAAGACATGGCGCAAGCCGATTGGGAAAGAGAGCTCGAAAAATTGATGGCTCAAATCCAAGCGGACAAGGAACAAGCCGATGCCGACAGACGTTGGGAACAGCAAAAGCAAGCCAACGAATTACAGGCAGAACGCGAAAAGATAGACAAGCAAATCCAAGCCGAGAAGGATATGCAAACTGCCGAGCTTTACGCTAAATATCAGCAAACCGTCAACGGTGAAACATCAAACGGTGAAACATCAAACGGTTCGACAGGCACGAAAAAGCCCACCACTTCGGCAAAAGAAGAAATCAAAAAAGATCTCGCAAACAAAAATAATGCCACCAACTCCACACAATCACCGACCACCGAGGAGAACATAACATTCACTCCCGATATTCCGCCTAAGGACCTCGCCAAATTGATGGTTACCAACGCCACCGACGATAACTTCATCGAGGAAACGAAAGACGAATATATCATCAATAAGTACCTCCTCGACATGATAAACAATTATCAGCTAAACGATGAGTATTATGACGAGCTGATATTCATGCTCAAAGCATACGGATATGATGACATCGGAATAGACGGTATGCGCGAACAAGTAATATCTTACGACGCAAGAGCATATTATGATGAAAAATACCCCGAATATTATCGTAAGTATTCATCTTCGGGAATGAGCGAATCGGATGCAAGAGCCGCAGCGAAGCTCTACACGCGTGAAGAACAGATGCAATACATCAAGAGCCGCGCAAACAGCCGTAATGAATTTATCGCGTGTTGCTTAAACTGCGATATAGACTATCAGGTAGCCTATGACTACTCCCAAAAATTCTTATGGCCCTCGACAAACGGTACAATCGGCGGAGGACGCATAAATACGGTTGTAACACAACAAATCAAATAAGGAGGGTATCATGGAAGCAATAAGTTATATCGAACCCGAATTATATATTATCGTACCCGTGCTTTACGTTCTGGGCGCGATGATTAAAAAAAGCAGTATTGATGACAAATGGATTCCGCTTATACTCGGAATAATGGGTATTATCCTTGCAAGCGCATATAAAATAGCGGCGTATCTGCCGTTTGACAGCGGAGATTTCTTTTTAATACTGTTTGCAGGAGTCACCCAAGGCTTGCTTTGTGCATCGGGTAGCGTATATGCCAATAACATCGTCAAACAGATGACAAAAAGCGATGAAAACTCTGACGAAAGCACTAAATAAGATAATCACGCTTTTATCTGATTATCTCTACGACATAATATATCTGCCTTGAACGTATTGGAAGTTCTAAGCGAGTTGCTTCCGCTTATACTCTCCTCTGCGGGAATCACAGGCGGTGTATTTGCAACAATCATCACGTTTGCCGTAAAGAACGCAAAAAAGGATGCCGACAACAAACGCAAAGAACGCCTTAAACTCGAAATCATGCGTTTGGAGGGCGAAGAAAAGCTATCGGCGCTGATATTTGCGCTTATCCGCCACTCGCGCGGAAGCGGCAGCGACAAAGAACTTGACGATGCAAAGAGTGCATACATCGACTATCTCGAAAACATAAGCCGACTAAAAAACGAAATCATCGGAACCCATACTTCAGACTGAGAAAACGCCGTTTGGGGAAACTCAAACGGCAGTTTTTTATTGCAATTTATTGCCAAATATGATACAATATAAAAAATTTATCCGAGGAGAATAAAAATGAAAAGATTTTTCACATTCATGTTGGCATTACTTTGCCTTGCTATGCCCTTGACGGCATTGGCAAAGGGCGACGTTAAACAGGTTGCCGAAAAGAAAACCTTTACCAACGACGATACCGTTTTGCCCTATCGTTTGCTCATGCCCGAAAATTATGACGAAACCAAAAGTTATCCCATGATTGTCTATTTCCACGGCGCAGGTGAAAGAGGCAACGATAACGAATTACAGCTTGTCAACTGCGTTCAGTATATGTACGACAATCTTCCCGAGGATTGCATAATCGTTGCACCTCAATGCCCTGTTGATAACCAATGGGTTGACACCCCTTGGGGCAATGGCACCTATTCTGCCGAAAATGTACCTCAGTCGAACGAAATTCACGCCGTAGCCGAATTGATTGACGAGCTCAAAGGTACCTACTCAATCGACTCCAACCGTGTCTATGCGGTAGGTATGTCGATGGGCGGTTTTGCCGTTTGGGATATCATAACACGTTATAACCACGTGTTCGCGGCAGCTGTTCCCATCTGTGCTGCAGGCGACCCTTCTAAGGCAGAAGTGCTTAAAGACACTCCCTTGTTCGTTTTCCACGGTGCGTACGATATGGTCGTTCCCGTATCCGGCTCGCGCGATACTGTTGAAGCGATTAAAAACGCAGGCAGTACCGTTATCGAGTATAAAGAATACGAGTTGGGTGACCACCACGTTTGGGACCAAGCGATTGCAGAAGTAGGTCTTTTGGATAAGCTCTTAAAATGCAACCTTTCGAGCAGACCGACCGTTACTACTCCCCAAACTTCCGAACCCACAAGCGAAGCTACAACCGATGAATCTGTCACTACTTCCGACAACAAAAGTAACGTTTCTGACGGTGAAAATGATAACTCCACCACCACAATCGTAATTGTCGTTGTGGGCGCAGTTCTGCTCTTGGCGGTTGTCGCAGTGGTTGTTATCCTCAAAAAGAAAAAATAAGGATATAATATGAAAAGATTTTTTGTGCTTATGTTAGGATTATTAATGCTTTCAATGCCCATGGCAGTATCTGCAAAGGGCGATATTAAACAGGTTGCCAAAAGGGGACTTTTCACCGACGATAATACCATGCTCCCCTACCGCTTGCTTCTTCCTGACAATTATGACGAAACCAAGAAATACCCCTTGATTATATTCTTTCACGGCGCGGGTGAGCGCGGTGACGACAACGAACTTCAGTTCTTCCATTGCGTTCAGTATATCTACGACTACGTACCCGAAGATTGCATAATCGT
>JAZRUB010000042.1:0-5873 GCA_045652305.1 Eubacteriales bacterium | reverse complement strand
AGATGGTTCGTACTATCAAGTACTTCGCAGAACTCAACTAATTATAAACAATATAAAACGGACGCTTTGCAAAAAAGCGTCCGTTTTCTTATTCAAAATCTTTTAAACTGTAATTGTAATATTCTGCGATGGATTTCTGTTGTTCGTTGGTTATTGTATTTTTGGGGCTTATACCGCTTGATATTACTTTTAATTTAATTTCTGCCGCTTTCTCAATTGCGTGAGCCAAGCCAAAAGCAGAGGAAATACTATCACCCGAAGCAAATATGCCGTGAAATGACCATAGTACTGCATTATACTCAGCAATCTTTTGGGCAGTTGCCTTAGCGAGTTCTAAACTTCCGGGTATATTTAATCCTACAACTCCTACGCCTTCGGGAAATACAAATGGGCATTCTGTCTCGCTTTCCCATAAAGCGTGTGATACTGATTTGTCATCTTGAGGTAATATATAAGACAATGCAATAATATTTGCTGGATGACAATGATATACAGCTCTGCCTGCGTTACGTTTTTTTAATTCACAAAGGGACATAAGATGTCCGCAAAGTTCACTTGTGGGCTTTGTGCCGCCCCACACGACGCGATATGATGTACCCTCGCCCGATATCTCGCAAATACAAAACTTCGTTTCAGGCTCATTTTGGATGTCGATAAAATAGCTTCCGCTTACAGTGGTGAAAATATATTCGTTAGACATATTAGAAACAGGTTCGGGAAGTGTTACCCATTCCCTATCGAACGATAAATCATTATATACAGACTCGATTTCTTCTTTAGTTAATCTAAGAGAAACATTACCGGCATTTCGTTCGTGCCAACCAAAAGAGGAACCGTAACCAATAAATCGCAAGGCTTCATTTAAAAACGGACTATTAATAACCTTCATTTTTATACCGCCATTATTTCTTAGTGTCATATAAAGCAAAAATCCCGACTGCTTACGCAATCGGGATTTTGGTCTGAGTGACTGGACTTGAACCAGCGGCCTCTACCACCCCAAGGTAGCGCGCTACCAAACTGCGCCACACCCAGATATGTCATTCCTGACAACATGCGAAATTATATCACAATACATATCGATTGTCAATACTTTTTCAAACATTTTTTTGCTTTTTTTGATTGGTTGACAACATTGATATATGGTGATATAATTCATAAAAAGCAAAGACGGAGTTTATAATGAAAACCGATATAAACAAGCAGTTGTTTGATTTAAAAATCACAATAAGCAAAGCAAGATACAATTTAATGTTTATAATATTACTTACTGTTGTAAACATACTTTGTATAATATTCAAAGGCGAATCTTTAATACCATTTTCCTGTTCTATTGCTACTTTTGGTGTTGCCTTTGGAATCGAAAATTCACTTCTTCCACTTGGATTAATAATCTCTATACTAATACTTATTCCGCTTCTGGTATGCTATTTCTTGTCGAATAAGAACGTTTTATTTATTGTTGCACCGGTTGGTATTTTAGTTGTTGATACCCTGGCGTTGATTGTTATTTCGATCGCTTCGGGTGCAATCGCTTCGGCAAATTTCTTTATAGATTTGATTTTCCATATTATTTCAATTTTTTATTTGATTAAGGCGATCAAAGCGCATAAATTGTTAGGTGATTTCAAAATGGTTTCAGATGGAACAGTCGCTTCTATTGATGAAGTCGAGGACACAGAAGACATGGAAGAGGAACTATCTGAACCGCTTAGCGAATATGACGATGACGGCACAATGCCTTTATTAAAAGGTAAACATGAAGGATTACACGTATTTGTCGTTATTAGGAATACAACAGCGGAACTTGTGATTAACAATTATATCTGTGATTCACTTGAAGTTAAATACCTTGACGAGTTTGAACTCAGGGCAATCGTTAATAGCATTAACTTTACTTTTCAATATACCAAAGACTCACAAAACGAAACGATGTTTCTTTATGCCGATGATATCTTACTTGACAGTGTAACTAATCTATAATAGATAAAGTCCTCTGTAGAATAAATACAGAGGACTTTTTATTATACCATTTTTTCTTGCTTTACTTTCTTGTCAATAACGTGGCGCGATGCAAGTTCTTTCATAACGTCGTCAACAGAGATTTCCATATCTGCCATGAGAACGAGTGCATGATACATCAAATCCGCAAGTTCGTAAATCGTTTCGGCTTTATCATCGGCCTTTCCTGCAATGATAACCTCGGTAGATTCCTCTCCGACCTTTTTTAGTATCTTATCTCTACCTTTTTCGAAGAGGTAGGTTGTATAAGAACCCTCTTTTTTATCGGTTTTACGGCCTTTAATAAGGTCCATCAAGCCTTCTATAGTGAAAGGTGCGGCATTTTCGACAATTGTGTTAAAGAAACAGCTTTCGTTACCTGTATGACACGCAGGACCTGCAGGAATAACGTTTAGAAGCAAGGTATCCATATCGCAGTCAGTTGCGATAGAAACAACCTCTTGTACATTACCGGAAGTTTCGCCCTTGCGCCAAAGCTCGTTACGAGAGCGAGAGAAGAAGCATGTGCGTTCTTCCTTTAAAGTTATCTCAAGACTTTCACGATTCATGTAAGCAAGCATCAAAACTTTGCCGGTACGCGAATCGGTAACAATCGCGGGGATGAGGCCTTTTTCATTATATTTAAGTTCATTAATATTAATCATCGTTACTACCAATCCTTACATTAATTCCGTTTGCTTTAAGCTCTTTTTTCAAATCCGCTATTTTAATATCACCGAAATGGAAAACCGATGCGGCAAGTCCTGCATCAACATCGGGGACCTGTTTAAATAAATCAATAAAGTGTTGTACACTTCCTGCACCGCCCGATGCAATTACAGGAACCTTTACAACGTCACAAACACGTTGCAGCAGCTCAATATCGAAACCGTCGCGCACACCGTCGGTATCAATAGAGTTGACCACCAATTCACCTGCGCCCGACTCCACACCGTTTTTGAGCCAGCTTATTGCTTCGATACCTGTGTCTTCCCTACCGCCCTTCGCAAACACGCGAAATTCGCCGTCTACGCGCTTAATATCGGCAGATAGTACAACGCATTGGCTGCCGAACTTTTTTGCACCCTCGTAGATAAGCGCGGGGTTACGGATTGCACCCGAATTAACGCTGACCTTATCGGCACCGCTTTCAAGCACGCGAGTGAAATCTTCAACAGTATTGATACCGCCACCAACTGTTAAAGGAATAAAAACATTAGAAGCTGTTTCACGAAGAATATCTGCAAACAACTTGCGTTCTTCAAAAGAAGCGGTTATATCGTAAAAGACAAGTTCATCCGCACCGTTTGCGCTATATTCCGATGCGAGTTTAATCGGGGAATCGACATCGCTCAAGCCAAGGAAGTTCTTGCCCTTGACTACTCTACCGTTTCGTACGTCAAGACAAGGAATAATGCGTTTTGTTATCATAACTCGCCCTCCCCTGCCGCTATCGCTGAAACAAGGTCGATATTGCCGTTATACAACGCTTTTCCGAGTATGGCACCGTACGTTCCACATGAGCGAAGTTCTTTAATATCGTCAATCGAAGTGACACCGCCGGATGCGATTAATTTCAACTCATATTTTGACAAAATCTCACGATATAACTCGGTATTAGTACCCGAAAGCGCACCATCTTTTGAAATATCTGTACAAATTATGGTATCTATGCCCATCGACAACATTTCACCGATAAAATCAAGTGTAGGAATGCCGCTTTGCTGTAACCATCCGCTTATTGAAACAATGCCGTCACGAGCATCAACACCGACAGCGATTTTTTTGCCGAATTCGGATATTGCTTGTTTTAGAAACTGCTTATCAGAAACCGCAGAAGTGCCGAGAATAACTCTGTCTGCACCTGCATTTACATATTTTTCGACGGTATTCATGTTGCGTATACCGCCACCTATTTCGCAAGGAATATTAACCTCGGAAATAACAGAAGCTACTGTTTCAAAGTTAGTAGGCTCACCTGCACGAGCACCCTCAAGGTCGACAAGATGGATATAACTTGCACCTTTAGATTTAAAATCACGAGCTATATCAAGCGGTGTGCCATAAACCGTCATCTGTGTATAATCGCCTTTAAACAAGCGAACAGCTTTCTTTTCAAATATATCTATAGCTGGTAAAATCTGCATAATATCACCTAAAACTCACAAAAAGACTTCAATATCATTAATCCAGCGTCACCGCTTTTTTCAGGGTGATACTGTGCGCCCATGACGTTTCCTCGTTGTACGGATGCGGTCAACAAAGAACCGTATTCGGTCTGTGCGGTAATATATTCTTTAGGACAATCCGCATGGAACGAGTGAACGAAATAAACGAACTCGCCATCCGGAGTGTATTTATAAATATCGCCCTTATTCTCGGTAAACTGTAACGAATTCCAGCCAATTTGAGGAATCTTATTTCCCTTTGCAAGAGGTTCAATAGACACTACCTTGCCGGGAATGAGTGCAAGTCCGTCATGTTCGCCAAATTCAAGACCTTTTTCAAACAACAATTGCATACCAAGACAAATTCCCAACAAGGGGGTGCCGTTGCTTGCAACCTGTTTAACCACTTTGTCAAGACCGCTTGATTTAAGTGCTTTTGCAGCGTCACCAAACGCGCCTACACCCGGTAAAATCAGGCGTTCACATTTTGCAATGGATTTTTCGTCGGAAACCTTTTGGGCAGATATGCCAAGATATTTAAGCGATGATACAAGCGAAAACAAATTTCCGACACCGTAATCAATAATACCTACCATTAAAGCACTCCCTTTGTAGACGGAAGAACACCCTCGCGTCTTGGGTCGAAAGAGGTGGCTTCGTCCATTGTTCTGCCGAACGATTTGAAGCAGCCTTCGATTATGTGGTGGGTATTTCTTCCTGCGAGTTTATTGATGTGTAACGTAAGTTTTGCATTACGTACAAACGCCAAGAAAAACTCACTTACAAGCTCTGTATCAAAGTTGCCGACCTTTTTTGCAGGTACATCCAAATTCATTGAAAGATGCGGTCTGCCGGAAATATCAACAGCAGTAAGAATCAATGATTCGTCCATAGGTATTGTCTTATCGGCATAACGTTTGATGCCCTTCATATCGCCAAGAGCCTTTTGAAAAGCCATGCCAAGACAAATTCCTACGTCTTCGACGGTGTGGTGTGCATCAACCTCTAAATCGCCGTTGCACTTAACAACAAGGTCAAACATACCGTGTGAAGCAAACAGCGTAAGCATGTGGTCAAAAAATCCAACACCGGTGTTTATATCACTCTTTCCCGTACCGTCAATATTCAAACTAAGATAAATGTCCGTTTCCTTAGTTTTTCTGTTAATTTCGGCAGTTCTCATATCTTACCTCCAACTATCTCAGCAATAGCGGTAGCAACCGTGTCCATCTGTTCCGGTGTACCGATAGATATTCTTAGATATTCGTCAATACGTTCTTTATCAAAACGTCTGATAAGTATTTTCTTATTCTTAAGTTCTTCGAAAATTGTTTTACCTGAAACCGTAGCGTGCTTTGCAAAAACAAAATTTGCTTTAGACGGCAAAACCTCAAAACCCAATTTTACGAGCTTATCTCTGAATTTATCACGAGTATCACATACCTCGGATATACGCGATAAGTAGTAATCATTATTTTCAAGCACCGAGGCGCCTGTTGCTTGGGTAAGGCAGTTTACATTGTAAGGATTAATCGAAAACTTAACTTTTTCTAAATCCGATGCGATTTCCTCGGATGTAATTATATAACCAAGTCGTGCTCCTGCCATTCCGCGTGATTTTGAAAAAGTGCCTACTACAACTAAGTTATCATATTTCGTCAGAAGTTCAACACAACTATATCCCGAAAAAGCGGCATAAGCCTC
>JAZRUB010000041.1:0-9143 GCA_045652305.1 Eubacteriales bacterium | reverse complement strand
AGTTATTTTTCAATGTCCGACCGAGAAAGGCAAGGGCGTTTTAGTATCGCCCACAGCCGAGGGAAACACCATCGTCGGCCCCAACGCCGAAAGCGGTAACGAACGCGACGACGTTTCTACCACTCGCGAGGGGTTGGATTTTGTTGCACAGGAAGCGGCAAAAACAACGAAACTTATCGACTATCGCGAAAATATCCGTTCGTTTGCAGGGTTACGTGCAAACTCCGACAAGCGCGATTTCATAATTGGCGAATCTGCACTTTGCAGACACTTTATCAACGTTGCGGGTATAAAATCCCCCGGTCTTTCTTCTGCTCCCGCAATCGGTGAATACGTGGTCGAAATACTTGAAGATTGCGGATTGATGATGTCAAAAAAAGAAGATTGGGCATATCCTAAACCGCATATCTGCTTTGCAGAGTTGTCCGACGAAGAAAAAGCCGAAATATGTAAAACCGAACCGAAATTCGGTAACGTCATCTGCCGTTGCAATCTGATTACCGAAGGTGAAGTTTATAATGCGCTTGAATCGCACATCAAGCCGAGAACGCTTGACGGCATTAAACGCCGTACAGGAAGCGGTATGGGCAGATGTCAGGGTGGATTCTGCGCTGTAAAAATACATGAAATAATTTGCGAATACTACAACATAGACCCCCAAACCGTACTTTGGGATAAAAGAGGCTCTTACATCGTGTCAGGAAAGGTCGGTGAATAAGCAGTGAATAAAATGGCTAAACACGACATAGTCGTCATCGGCGCAGGTCCTGCAGGTATGGCGGCTGCCCTTGCTGCTTATGAGGCAGGCGTTAAGGATATTCTCTTGCTCGAACGTGACTACGAAGCAGGCGGTATTCTTAATCAGTGTATCCACAACGGTTTCGGTCTTCACCGTTTCGGTGAAGAATTAACCGGCCCCGAATATGCGGGAAAATATATGGATATGCTCAAGGACACCTCGGTTACGATTCAACTCGGCACTACCGTTCTTGATATCGAAGACAAAATAGTCACCGCCGTTTCAAAAGAAAAGGGCTTTGAACAGATAGAAGCAAAAGCTATTATTCTTGCTATGGGTTGCAGAGAACGAAACAGAGGTCCTATATTCGTTCCCGGTGACAGAGGCAAGGGTGTTTTCACCGCAGGCGCGGCACAGCGTTATCTTAACATCGAGGGTTATCTCGTCGGCAAACGTGTCGTTATACTCGGAAGCGGCGACATCGGACTTATTATGGCAAGAAGAATGACACTCGAGGGCGCAAAGGTTCTCGCGGTTGCCGAAATCATGCCTTTTACGAACGGTCTTTCTCGTAATGTGGCACAATGTCTTGAGGATTTTGATATTCCGCTTTATCTGTCGCACACCGTCACCGATATTATCGGCAAAAACGCAATCAAAGGCGTTGTAATATCTCAGGTTGACGAAAACATGAAGCCGATTCCGGGAACAGAAAAGAAGTTCGACTGCGATACGCTGCTTTTGTCGGTAGGTCTTGTGCCCGAAAACGAACTTACACGCGTTGCTGGGATTGAGCTTGACACTCGCACCAAAGGTGCAACCGTCGGCGAAGATATGCAAACTACCGAAAGCGGAGTTTTCGCCTGCGGTAACGTACTTCACGTGCATGACCTTGTCGACTACGTTTCGGCAGAAAGTGAGCGTGCAGGTAAAAGTGCTGCAAAATACGTTTTGGGACAGGGTGTAGATAACACAGACGAAACTATTTCTGTTTCAAACGGCATGAACGTTTCGTATACCGTTCCTCAAAGAATAAATAAAGCGAACGTAGAAAAAGCGGTTGACATTTTCTTCCGTGTCCGCAAAAGAATACGTCTTGCGGAAATAAGGGTCGAATCCGAGGGAGAAAAAATTGCATCGTACAAGCGCGAATTTTTAGTCCCTGCCGAAATGGAAAAAATAACCCTACCCAAAATTTTGCTTGACAAAGCGCAAGGCAACATCTCGGTTGTGGCTATAGAGATTGAGGAGGACGAACAATGAAAGAAATGATATGCATCGTCTGTCCTCGCGGATGTCATATTTCGGTTGACGAACAAACGCTAAAAGTCAGCGGAAACACTTGCCCGAAAGGCGAGGAATACGGCAAAAACGAAGTAACCTCTCCCATGCGCACCGTAACAGGTTCGGTTGGCATAAAGGGAGGTATACATCCTCGTCTTGCGGTTCGTACCGACCGTGCCGTTCCCAAAGAGAAAATGTTTGAAATCATGGAGGTTCTGCACTCGTTTACTACAACCTCGCCCGTAAAACGCGGTCAGGTTCTTATAGAAAACGTATGTAACACCGGTGCGAACATTATATCCTCAAGAGATATGTAATAAAAAAACAAAGACCTTTGCGGTTTTCGCGCAAAGGTCTTTTTGTTGTGTTGTTTAAACTTTAACCACGTCGTAATAACTCATACTTGACGGAACGAAATATATATCGTGATTTCCCAAGTGAGTATTGAGCTTTATAAGGTCAAATCCGTCGTAATGGTATTCCCTGCTTCCGTCGGTATAATCGGTGTGGTCGATTTCTTTGTTTTCCAAATCGGTTTCTGCCGAGGTTATTATATCGTCGATAGTAACGTCACCGTCTTTTAATGCCATCTCGAGCATTTTAGACTCCCCGTCAATTTCGCACATCATCATACCACCGATAACGTATACAACCTGCTCGTCGGTATAATAAATGTATTCTACGGTATCGCTACCGTCGGAAGTGTAGGCAAGTCCGTACTCATTCGCAGAGGAACACGAAACCAACATCAAAGCACAAAGCAATATTAAAACAAATGCTGTTCTTTTACTCATTTTCGCCATCTTTCTTCGTTTCACCGTTCAATTTAAGTTCGGCAAACTGTTCACGTGTTATAAGTATAGTGCGTTTTTTGGTTGCGGCGTCAAATTCGCCTATATAGCCTCGACGTTCCATTTTGTCAACGAGTCTTGCGGCACGTGCATAACCGAGCGAAAGTCTGCGTTGAAGAAGCGAGGTGGAAATTGTACCCGAATCAATAGCAACCTCAACGGCATCCAAGAACATCGGGTCGAGTTTTTCGTTTCCGTCATCAGGCTCGGTTTCAGCTGCCGCACCCTTTTTGCCCTTCATACCGCAGAGCTTTGCTTCCTGCTCGATAAGTTTTATGATAGATTCATCATACTGAGCATGAGCCGCTTCCTTGATAAACTGTGTAACCGCCTTAACTTCGGTTTTGTCATCAACAAAAGTGCCCTGAACACGCAAGGGTTTAAGTGCGCCAACGGGATAGTACAGCATATCGCCTCTACCAAGAAGTTTTTCTGCACCTGCTTGGTCGATAATCGTACGGCTGTCTATCTGCGAAGTGGTGGTAAGTGCGATACGCGAGGGGATATTCGCCTTAATCAGACCTGTGATAACGTCAACCGACGGACGCTGAGTGCCTATAACAAGGTGCATGCCTGCCGCACGTGCTTTTTGTGCAAGACGGCAAACCGAGGTTTCTACGTCATCGGGTGCGGTCATCATAAGGTCTGCAAATTCATCTATAAAAATGACAATCTGAGGAAGCAGCTGACGTTCGGGGTCATCTGCAACCGCAAGGTTATAACCAGCAAGGTCACGCGCACCGACCTCTTGAATAAGGCGGTAACGGTTTTCCATTTCGGTACAAGCCCAGTTAAGCGTACCTGCCGCATTTTTCGGGTCGTTAATTACGGGAACAAGAAGATGCGGGATATCCTTGAAATCGGCAAATTCAACCGATTTCGGGTCGATAAGTATTAATTTAACGTCATTGGGATGGTTGCGGTAAAGCAACGAAAGGATAAGCGAGTTTATACAAACCGATTTACCCTGACCTGTAGCACCCGCAACAAGCAAGTGGGGCATTTTTGCAATATCAAGATATACGGGATTGCCTGCAACGTCTTCACCGAGTGCGGCAAAAAGACGGCTCTTGTTATCGCGGAAGGTAGGATTATCGATAAGTCTGCGAAGTCTGACAGTAGTTGTATTTTTGTTCGGCACTTCTATACCGACTGCTGCTTTACCCGGGATACTTTCAATACGTATTGCCGATGCGGCAAGGTGCAATGCGATATCCTCGGCAAGGTTGGAAATAGCCTTTACCTTTACACCCGTTTCGGGGCGAAGCTCGTAACGCGTTACGGTCGGACCGAAAGTTGTATCGATAACCTTTGCTTTTACGTTGAAGCTCGCAAGGATTTCTTCAAGTCTGCGACTTGTGCGTTCGATATCCGCTTGAGTAGGTCTGGCGGTATTGGTATCATCCGAAGTGAGCAACGAAATAGGAGGAAATACATAGGGAGTGTTTTCTATCGGTTCAAGGCAAAGTTCTTCTTCATCAAATTCTTCGATTGCTTTGGATAGGCTTTCCTCGACAACGTCAAGACTTTCAGAGATATCGTTCAAGTCGGTATTTTCCTGACTTTCTTCGGTAGCCGAAATAGCCTCTTGATAAAAGGGGTCGGGAGGAAGCTCGGTATCGTCGTTGACGTTGTATTCGAAATTGACTTCGAATTCGCTATTGTTTTCTTCTGTATCTTCTGTATCTTTTGTATTTGTTGTGTCTGTGTCAAGTGTTTCGGGTTCGGGAATAGGTTCTGTAGGTTCAACCTCTCTTTTTCTGCGTTTGGGAACGGGCTCGGGAGTATAATCGTCATCCTCTTCATCCGATGCCTCGGCAAGACGGGCTTCCTTTGCACGTTCGGAAGCGTCGCGGAAATAGTTGACTATCGCCATAACCGTGTCTTTGGGGGTTGTACCGCAAAGCAAAACCGTACAGATAAATATGCCTAAAATCGAAAGCACCATTGAAGCGGTTGCTCCGATAGCTTTTATAAACAGTATTGCAAACGCTCCGCTTATAAGACCTGCGCTTTGAAGTTCAATTCCTTTGGAATAAAGGTCGCCCAATGCCATCGTATCTCCGCCAACGGCAACCTGAACGATAATAGAGATGAACACAAACTCAAGAAAATAGAGCAAATATTTTATTTTCGCAACATTATTTGCATGGTCTCTTCCCCAAAAAATGTCTATTATAAGCATAATAAAGGGGATAACGTAGTACATCGGTCCGAAAAGTCCCTTTAAAAAGGTTGCAACTATGTTACCGAGCCAGCCGTTATTCACAAACGGAAAAAACGTAAGAATCATAAAAAACGCAACAAAGCCGATTATCCAACGTTTCAGTTCCGTACGGTCGACTTTTATTTGTTGCTGTTTTTTATTAGTTTTCGGTTTTGTGTTTTTTTTCGAGTTACTTGACGTCCTGCTTTTTTTCTTATTTGCCACTTGTGACTCCTTTTATACGACAGCGACTATGCGATAGCAAAGTCCGCAATAATTGCTGCAGCGCCGATTATTACGCAATAGACAGCGAAAAATGTAAAGCTTTTATTTTTTGTAAGATATTGCAAAAGTTTTATGGCGAAAAATCCAACAACTGCAGCCGTAACCGCACCTGCTAAAATGGATATAAGCATATCGTTGCTAAGTTCCTGAGCGAACATATCGGGAAGCTCGGTTACGCAAGCGCCCAAAATTGCAGGGATAGACATAAGGAACGAAAATCTAACCGCTTCTTCGCGATTATAACCAACTACTCTACCGCCTGTAATTGTAGAACCCGAACGCGAAATACCGGGGAGTATACCCATAGTTGCTTGCACTATGCCCACGCCCAACGGACGCAAAAATCCTCCGCTTTCGGGCATTGCTTTACCGCCCGACAGACGGTCGCTTACCACAAGCATACAGCCGTTGATTATCAAAAGTATTCCGATAAGCCAGCTAATCGAGCTTATCGATTCTACGGTTTCGTCCAATCCCAACAACTTAACGGGAATAAGAGGAAGCGTTGCAATGCAGAGCATTAAAAACAACTTTTCACCGTTATCCAAACCTTGTTTGAGTTTTCCCGTAAAAAGTTTTGTCACCAACGAGAAAAATGATTTTATAAGAACAAGAACGTCTTTTCGGAAAACAACGCAAACCGAAACGAGTGTCGCAAGGTGAAGTGCGATATTAAATGCAAAATTATTCGATGCTTCGGTATTAACAGCGTTAATCTGTAATTTTTCTGCAAAATTCTGTGCCAAAGCAAGATGACCCGAACTGGATATAGGCAAAAATTCGGCTATGCCTTGAATTATTCCGTAAATTATCGCTTCAATAATTCCCATAAAAGCGTTCCTTTCCGATAACATACATCTATAAAAACGTCACTTACAAAAATATATATACGTATTATAACTATATATTCTCAAATTGTCAAGCGAGTAGATTGACAAACGTAAAAGATTGGTGTATAATCTATTGAAATAAACTTCAAGGAGATGAGTTTTTGTCTTCCGCATTTAGAAATTTTTTCATTACTTTTGCTATATGTCTATTGGTGTTTGGCTTTGTAGGTCTTCAATATATTTATCCTTGGGCTTCTGAAAAATTTAATTTTGACGATATGGGCGAAAACAGTTCCCAAGTCCCCGAAGAAGAAGTTTCTGTCGATACAAGTGAAGATACCTCTACCCCGAACAATACAACCGATAACGAGTTTGATGAAAACGGTGACGTGTTCACCGCCGTGGTTATGTGTGTTGACTCGGAGGGTAAAACACTTAGCTGCGCATTTATCGATATAAACGCTAAATCAAAGAAGTCGGTATACTGTTCGATACCGACCTCTACGAAGGTTGAAAACGAAATAGGTGTGCTTGTTCCGTTCGGTGATTTGATTAGAACCTTGACTCCCGACGAAATTTGTCAGGTTGTTTCCGCCATGACAGGTATAGAAACAAAGTATTGTTTACGTTTCGACCGCGAGGGTATTAAGACGATTGCAGGTTTGATGCCCGGTTCGAGTATAACTTTAGACAGTATCAAAAAAGTTCGCAACCCCAAATACGAGGGTTATATCCCTGTCGGCGGTAAATATCCGGACGACTACTTTATTACAATTTCCAACGTCGACGGCAAGGTCATTCTTAACGAAGAATTAAACGAAAGAACCAAGCTTGATTGGCTTTTGGAATACGTCCCCGACAATTTTGTCGGAAACGAATATAACGTACTTTATTTGGACATTGCCAAATCGCTTCTTAAACAGTTCTTCATGAACGAAAGCGTGCTGAATAGCTCGGACTCTATGTCTGATGTAATAAACAGTTGTGATACCAACCTTACTTTAGAAAACGCAACTGCTCATCTTGATACAATATTCTCGTACGATGATTTCGGACATGCCGATATTGTATATCCGCAAGACAACAACCGCGATAACGCTATTAAACTGCTACGCGGAGAAGACGGCAGTTACAAATAAACTCAAATCGGGTGCAATTATGAAAAAGAATTATTCTCCTGCAACAAAATGTATTCACTCGGGCTATGAGCCCGAAAACGGAGGTCCTCTTGCCCTCCCGATATATCAAAGCACTACATATTCTTACAGTTCTCCTACCGAGATAGGAAAACTTTTTGACCTTACCGCAGACGGTCACATGTATTCGCGTATTTCCAACCCCACCGTTGCTTGTGTAGAAAGCAAAATCGCGGATTTAGAAGGCGGTGTAGGTGCGCTTTGCACCTCTTCGGGACAGGCTGCAAGCTTTTTGGCGGTTGCAAATATCGCCTCGGCAGGTGACCATATTCTCGTTTCTTCCAAGATTTACGGAGGAACGACGAACCTTTTTAACGTTACGTTAAAGCGTTTTGGCATCGACTGCACGTTCTTCGACCAAGACATTTCTAACGAAGAACTTGAAGCGCTTATTCAACCCAACACCAAACTTATTTTCGGTGAAACTATCGCAAACCCTGCACTTTCGGTCTTCGATACCGAACGTATCGCATCGGTTGCACACAAAGCAGGTATTCCTCTTATTATCGACAACACGTTTGCTACGGGTGTTCTTTGCAGACCGATAGATTTCGGTGCTGACATCGTTGTTCTCTCCACCACCAAATACATGGACGGTCATGCGATTGTACTCGGCGGTTGCGTTGTCGACAGCGGTAATTTCGATTGGACTCAAAACGATAAATTCAAAGGTCTTTGCACTCCCGACGAATCCTATCACGGCATAGTTTATACCGAATCTTTCGGCAAGCTCGCATATATTACCAAAATGCGCGTTCAGCTCATGCGTGACTTCGGGGTTTATCCCCCTGCGCAAGCAGCATTCTTGCTTGACCTCGGTATGCAAACGCTCGATGTTCGTCTTGCCCGTCATTGCGAAAATGCGCTTAAGGTTGCAAAGTTCCTTGAAGAAAGCGGTTATGCCGAATACGTAAATTATGCAGGACTTGAAAGCAACAAATACCACGACCTTGCTAAGAAATATCTTCCCAAGGGCTGTTGCGGTGTTGTTTCTTTCTGTATCAAGGGTGGCAGAGAAAAAGCAGAAAAGTTCATGAATTCACTTTCGCTTTTCGTCAACGCAGTTCACGTAGCGACGGTTCATTCGTGTGTACTTCACCCTGCAAGCTCGACACACAGACAATTAAGCGACGAAATGCTTGTTGCCGCAGGTATTGATGCCGGTTTGATACGCATTTCGGTCGGTATCGAAGATATTGACGATATAATAGGCGACCTTAAGTCGGCTTTGGAAAAAACTTTTAATTAAAGTGTCGAATATCCTATTGAAATTCACAATAAAGTGTGATATGATTTAAGTTACTAAATACGGAGGTGTTTGTCATGGCATATTCTATCAATAACGAAACTTGCATCGGTTGCGGTACCTGCGAGGCTGAATGCCCCGTTAGCGCTATCAGCGTAGCAGACGACGGCAAGTACGTAATCGACCCTGAACTTTGTCTTGATTGCGGCGCATGTGCAGGCGTATGCCCTGTTGATGCTCCTCAAGCATAATTGCTGATTATTTAAGGGGCGAAACCCGATAATGCGTTCATAGGGTATCACCTATGAACGCATTGTTGTTTTAATGCAAGGAGAGTTGAACACAAAACGGTTTTGAAAAGCCCATTTTCGTCAATACTTCATCGAATTTTACGGATATACGCATGTATTATCCGCAAAATTCTCTTTGTCTTGGCAAAAATATTCATTTTCAAAACTGATAAATCACCTCACGGCGAGGAAGTTTCGAGGGAATTTGCGCCGTGA
>JAZRUB010000040.1:0-8511 GCA_045652305.1 Eubacteriales bacterium | reverse complement strand
TGTCCCTGTAAAACTCTATTGCGAATCCGACGGATTGTTCATAAACGAAACGGGCGAAATAACCGCACTTAAGGTGGGCAAATACACCGTAACCGCGACTGCAACAGCCGATTACGGCAGTTTTTCTGCAAACTGTACGGTGACGGTACGTGACGACCTTATAGTGTTCAATCAAGAAAGCGGTATCATAATTGACCGAAATAACGGATTCATTCTCGGAATCGAGGCAGGCACAACGGTTGCAGATTTGACATCAAAGCTTAATTCAAGCGGCAAGTCGTTTGTGTTGGATGCTGATGAAAACCAAGTTACCAACTACGTCGGCACAGGACACAGATTTGTACTTGAAAACAACGGAGAGGTTACCGACAATTTAACTATTGTTATCGCGGGCGATACCGACGGCGACGGTTTTATCACCGCATACGACCTATACGTGCTTGAACACATTTTGCGTAACGAAAATTACGACAGCGCATTTTTAACCGCTGCCGACGTTAACCAAAACGGTATCACAGCCGATGACGACTATCGCAATTTGGAAAACAAGTTGCTGTATCTTATAAACGCAAACCTCGGTACACCAAACAAAAATCTTTTCGGATTAGCCACTATCCAAGCTCCGAGCCGTATTGAAACCGGCAATATAATAGACGTAACGGTTTGTATAAGCGGATGTAAATATGCACGAGCCGTTTCGGGCATTATAAACTTCGGTGACGGACTTGAGTTCGTGGGCGGAACAGGAACAGGATGGCGAGCAGACTTCCGTGACTTCGACAATCGTGTAAGTTTTTATGCATTCGGAGACGACGGAAAGGCATCCGAAAAAGCGTTCAAACTGCTTATCAATCTTCGTTTCCGCGTAACTGCAAAATCGGGCGAAAACTTGACCTTCTCGTCAAACGGATTTACAATAGCCTCCGAAAGCGAAACGAGCATCATACGTTTTGAAACGACAGAATTGCCCGTGTATGAACCGCAAAAAGGCGAATTCAAAATCGATTTTATCAATGCATACGAGTTTGAGTTTGACTCATCAAAGCGTGATTACGTTACAACTATCCCCTACAACAGCGCACTTGCGGATATTTCGGTGACAAGAAAAGACGGGCAAACCGTTACGATTTCAAATGCCGTCATACCCGAAATCGGAAGCGGAACAGTTACGGTTACGCTAACCGAAGCAAACGGAATAAGTAAGGTTTATACCTTGCAGGTTTCGCGAGAAAAAGAACCTCGTTTTGATACAAACTGTAAGCTTTCTTCTTTGCAAATCGAGGGTTTCAGGCTCAATCCGCAATTTTCTCCCGATGTTTTATCGTACAAACTGACCGTTCCGCACGGAACAGAGAAGATAAACGTACATTATAAAGCGGAAAACCCGACTGCATCGGTAATAGTCGGCGATACAACGCTAAAAGGAGAAGAAACCACTATAATTATAACGGTCGGTACTCCCGACGGCGAAACGCTGAAATACAACATAAACGTATCTATGCTTCCGCCGAAAGAAGAACCGAGCGAGCACACTCCTCCGAGCGAAGTCCCCGATTCTTCAAGCGATAACGAAAACGATGGCGGAAGCGGTGATTATACACTCTATGTAATAATCATCTCGGTTATCGTTGTCGCCGTTGCCATCACACTTTCTTCAGTAATCGGAAAACGTAACAAAAAATCCAATCAAGAAGAAACCTCCGACAACACTAAACAATAAAACAAAGACCGTTGATTTTGTATGAGTCAACGGTCTTTTATCGTGCTTTTATTATTCGGCAAATATAATGGGTTGGGTTCTGGGAAGCGGTTCGGGAAGTGCGCAGTCACGGTAACCCAAGATACAGTTTCCTATTCCGATATACTCATCGGGTATTCCGTACTGACGTGCAATCGCGCGTCCTTCCTCGGACTCAAATACTTCTCTTGCGCGGTGAATCCAGCAAGAGTCTATACCCAAAGAAAACGCCGCGTTCATAAGGTTAGCCATGGCGCAAGAACCATCCTCGACAGTCGTGGTGCGGTTACGGTCGGCAAACACGACAATTACGGTATTAGCGCCGTAAAAGGGGTCGCTGTTGCTTCCCATTACCTTGCGGTTAAGTTCCGAAAGCTTATCGCGCAATTCTTTATTAGTAACAACAAGGAAAAGTGTGTCGCGAGTGTTTCTGCCCGTAGGAGCATAAACACCTGCTTTCAGAATCAAATCGATATCTTCTTTTTTTATAGGTTGGTCTATAAATCCGCGAATACTGCGTCTTGTAATCAGGGTTTTGATTGTTTCGTTCATTGTCTTGCCTTTCGTTTCTGTAATATCACGCATTTCTTAAATACGGATTGTTTCTGCGTTCCTCGGAAAGAGTGGATTTTGCATCATGTCCGGGGAAAATCTCGTAATCACCGGGGAGATTGCGAAGTGCGCGAAGCGAACGCATAAGCTCCTGCTCGTTTCCGCCGAGGTCGGTTCTGCCTATGCTGTTTTTAAAGAGTGTGTCACCGGTAAACATCATTCCGTCAAACACATAGCAGACACTTCCCTTTGTGTGTCCCGGGGTGGGAATTACGTAAAAATCGAAACCTGCGATTGAATATTCACCCTCTTTTGAAAAAGTATATTCAGCAGGTTCAAAAGGTCTTGGGTCGTAGGGAATAATCGCGCTGAACATATCGCGCTCGGTAAGCATGTGCGCATCGTTTTCGTGAATTCCGACAGGAATATTTATTCCGCGCAGGTCGCCTACGGCAAGAATATGGTCGAAATGTCCGTGTGTGAGCAATATCAGACGGCAAACGGCATCGGCTTTGTGAAGCGCATCCTGAATAACCGTAAGGTCTGCACCCGGGTCGATAACCACCGCATCGCGCGAATCGGGCGATTTTACTATATAGCAGTTGGTGTGAATCGCGCCCACATCAACTTTTATGACTTTCATGTCTTTCATATCTTTATTCCCCTCCTGTTCGTCTTTTTAAATTATACACATTAATTTACAAAAAGTAAATAGCGAAAAAAGTATCATTACAATAATTTCCGAAAAATTATTGACTTTGCTTGAATATGTGTTAAGATATATTTAGGTGCAAAATGCAAGGCGCAGACATATTGCTCTGCGCCTTAATGATTAATTTTCAGGGTGGCTATGACAAAAATCCCTCTCATCGTTGTGGTAGGTCCTACCGCATCGGGAAAAAGTGCTTACGCAATTAAAAAAGCCCTCGAAACGGGCGGCGAAATAATAAGCGGCGACTCGATGCAGATATACCGCGGTATGGACATCGGTACAGCGAAACCGAGTGTCGATGAAATGTGCGGAATACCGCATCATTTGATTGATATTGCCGACATAGACGAGCCTTTTTCCGTGGCGAAATTTGTCGAACTCGCTTCAAGCGCGATAAACGACATAGTTTCACGCGGGAAATTGCCGATAATTGCAGGCGGCACGGGACTTTATATCGACACGCTTATAATGGGCACACAGTTATCCGCCACCGAAGACGACCCCGAACTGCGCGAACGGCTATTCAAAGAAGCCGAAACAGAAGGTATTGAGGCACTTCACCAAAAACTTGCCAAAGTAGACCCCGAATCGGCAAAAGCGATACATCCAAACAACCTAAAACGCGTTGTCCGTGCACTTGAAATTTACTATAAAACGGGGTTGACCAAAACCGAGCAGGATATAAAAAGCCGTACAACTGAAAGTATATACGCTCCGCACACCGTTTATATCGTTCCGTCCGAGCGCGAAACCATTTACACGCGCATAGACAAACGTGTTGATATAATGTTCGAAAGCGGTCTTGAAGCAGAGGTGCGTTCGCTTTATGAAAAAGGTTTACGCGATACCCCCACCGCTTCACAGGCGATAGGCTACAAAGAATTTTATCCCTATTTTGACGGTCTTTGCGGTATTAATTCGGTTAAAGAGGCTATCTGCATTAATACCCGTCATTACGCAAAACGTCAGCTTACTTGGTTTAACAGAAAACCTGCCGACGAGATAATTTATATTTAAAACAGACACTAAAAATACGATAAAGGAGGAAACGTACATGGGCGAACAGAACAAAAATTTGCCGACGGGCAAAAACACTTCTGCGGTTGCAACAAGACGCATAAAAGAAAAAAAGTCCAAGCGCGTGATTTACATGAATTTAATCAAGCGCGTGTTCACACAGTTCGGTACTGCGATACTTGCCGTAGCGATAGTCGCTTACGTTTTTCTCCAATTATTGCTTAACGTCAGCATAAACCTCGACAGAGAAACCGCAACCTACGCAAGCATAACCGACCGTGCGGAATTGGACGCTTATCTCTTTCGCGATGAATTTGTTATTCCCGTAGGCTCGGCAGGAACTAACTGTTGCCTTGCCGAAGACGGCGAAAAGGTCAGATACGGTGAGAATATAGTCGTCACTTATTCCGACCCGAGCGATGTTGAAATCCAAGCAAAAATAAGCGAAATCGACAAAAGAATAGATATTCTCGAACGTTCAAGCCTTTCGACGGGCGCTTCTACTACCGACATTGCGCTTATCGACGAGGAAATCGACAAGCTCGTGCTTTCTATGATACGTCAGGTCGACACTGACGACCTTGATAAAGTCATACGCCAAAAAGAAGAATTGCTTATTCTCATGAACCGCCGTCAGTCGCTTATCAAATATGAAAGTTTTGCGTCTGAATTGTCGTCGCTTCACAAAGAACGCGAATCGTTAGGCGAACAGTTGACCGGCACAAGTTTTATTACCGAATCGCCCAAAAGCGGATATTTTTACTCGACGGTAGACGGATATGAAAACGAGTTTACGTTAGACCGTCTTGAATCGCTAACCGCGCAGGAATTTGAAAATCTCGGTCAAACTATTCCCGACGACAGTATTGTTTCGGGTTCGGTCGGAAAGATAGTTCTTTCTTCAACTTGGTATATCGCTGTTGCTTTGGACAAGCGTACCGCCGAAACCTTCCGCGACGGAGCGACTTACCCGATAACATTCCAGTATTCCAACAACACCGAGCTTAAAATGAAGCTTGACCGACGTATAACCCGTACCGACAAGGACATAACCGTACTTATATTCAGTACAAAGCAAATGCCCGAAGGGTTTGACTATTCGCGCAAGCAGACGATTGAGCTTCCCACAGCAACGCACGAGGGCATCCGTGTGAGCAAAAGCGCAATCCGTATGAAAGACGGCGTGACGGGTGTATATGCGGTAGTCGGCTCCAAGATAGTTTTCAAAAAAACCGACGTGCTTTACAACTACGGAAGTTATTGTATATGCGCCATACCGAAAAACCCCGCATATCCCGATAGGTACGACGTTGCATATTCCTCTAAAACCGAGCTTTCTTTGCACGATTCGGTGGTTATAGACGGCGAGGATATTTACGACGGAATGAGGCTTAAATGATGAACGACAAAAAGCAGATAGCCGAAAATATAGCGAGAATAAAATCCGAACTCGGTGGCAGAGCAAGGCTTCTTGCAGCCACAAAAACCGTTCCTCCCGAAATGATAAATTTCGCGATAGAACAAGGCGTTGACCTCATCGGCGAAAACCGTGTAAACGAACTACTCGAAAAATACGAATTTATCGATAGAAACAAAACCGAGATTCATTTTATCGGTGCTTTGCAGACGAACAAGGTAAAGTATATTATCGATAAGGTCGATATGATACAATCGGTCGACAGAGAATCGCTCGCGCTGGAAATAGAACGTCTTGCCGCGAAGCACAATATTGTTATGCCGATATTGGCAGAGGTAAATATCGGAAACGAAGTAACGAAATCGGGCATAAAACCCGAAAAAGCAATAGAGTTTTGCGAATTTCTTAACAGTTTACCCCACGTAAAACTTCGCGGATTAATGGCAATACCTCCAAAATGTGAAAATTTCGGTGATAATCGCGAATATTTTTGCAAAATGAGGAAAATATTTATTGACATATCGAGTGAAAATGTAGATAATAATAATATGGATATTCTTTCGCTCGGAATGAGCGACGATTATCTTACCGCGGTCGATTGTGGCTCGAACTTGGTTCGTGTCGGCAGCTCGATTTTCGGAAAAAGAAACTATAACATATAATTTATTAAACATATCAGGAGGCAAATTATGGGACTTATGAATCGAATCGGAGACCTTTTAAAGGGCGAAGAGGATTACGACGAAAACGTAGATTACGAAGGATATGACGACGACGCAGATGAAGACGGAGAAATAGCTCCTGCTCCTGTTGCAAAGTCGGCTCCTACTTCCAGACCCACCGGCGGTATTTCTTCTTCCGCTTTGGAAATGAAGGTCGTTAAGCCCGAACGTTTTGATGAAGTTCGCACTATCGGTGAACATCTTTTGGCAAGACGTACCGTTGTTCTTAACCTTGAAGAAACCAACAAGGAAACCACAAAGAGAATCATCGACTTCCTTTGCGGTGTTGTTTTCGCTATCGACGGTCAGGTTAAAAAGGTTGCTAACGCTACCTATGTTGTTACCCCCAAGAACGTTGACGTTTCGGGTGAATCGTCCGAAACTCCTGCAGAAGAACAACCTGCTAACGCGCCCAGAGAACTTTTCCGTTAATTAAACTGGAGTTTGATTTTTTTGGAAGAAATGTTTTTTATCATATCACGCACGGTAGTGTTTTTTCTCGACACGATAATGTTTCTTCTACTTGCAAGAGTGTTGATGGGTTTCTTCTTTGATGAAGAAACTCCATTCTACAACTTTTGTTGTGTCGTTACCGAGCCTGTGGTATCACCTGTACGAGGTTTACTCGCACGTATTCCCGCTTTGGAGGATTCGCCGATTGACTTTTCGTATGTCGCGACGTCCTTCATAGTTTTAATAATCCAATCCGCACTACCGCTTTGACGATTTTCAAAAATCGCGTAAAAGCGTAGTGCTTTTGGGCTTTATATGAATTTTAATCGCAAACGATATTTTTCTTATTGCCCTTTATATATAATCCCGAAAGGAATTAACCAATATGTTGGCACCACACGAACTTAAAAATAAAGAGTTTCAAAAAACCTTCAAAGGTTACAATCCGCAAGAGGTTGACGAGTATTTAGAGTTTATACTCGAAAAATACACCGAAGCCTACCGCGAAAACAATGAATTAGAACGTAAATTAAGGATAGTAGTTACTAACCTTGACGAAATAAAAGACGAAGAAGAATCCATAAGAAGTACGCTCATCGCTGCACAAAAGATGGCGGAAAAGATAATTGCCGATGCAAACGACCGTGCCGATATAATTACCGGCGCAATAAAAGACCGTTGCGACGGTGTTATAGCGGAATTCCGTCAACAGCTCCAAGCCGAAAAAGAAAAGGCGTGGATTATGCGTACCCGTATTATAGATTTCAAAAAGCAAGTCTATGAGCTTTACGGCGCACACATTGCCGAGCTTAAAGACCTCAGCGTGAATGAAATCGAAGATATCGTTTTGCCGAACGACGATGCGCTTGTAGCTAATATATTTAACGATGTCAAAGGCAGAATCGAAGAAGAAACACAACGCAGAAAAACCGTTCGCGAGTTGAAAACCGAAGCTCCTCAGTATGCAAACGTTGCTGAAGAAGCAATGCAAGAAGCAGAAGTGGAAGCTGAACCTATTGCAACCGAAGAAAAGACAATAATCAAACAACCCGAGCTTTCCGAAGAAGCAAAGAACGCCGAGGACGAGTACCTTAAATACATGATGGGAGAAAGCAAACCCGAATAAAATTCGGTGCTTTTTAATTGAACAAATGAAGGATTACAAGGATACACTTAATTTGCCTACCACCGAATTTCCGATGAGAGGTAATCTACCCATAAAGGAGCCTGAAACACTTGACCGTTGGAACAGCGAAGGCCTTTATTACAAGATGATAAAGAAGAACGAAGGCAAACCCTCGTTCGTATTACACGACGGCCCTCCTTTCTCTAACGGCTATATCCACATGGGCCACGCGCTCAACAAGGTGCTTAAAGATTTTATTGTAAAATCCAAAGCCATGAGCGGCCATTACACCCCCTACGTTCCCGGTTGGGACAATCACGGTCTTCCTATCGAAAGAGCAATCGAAAAGGCTAAAAAGGATCTCAACAAGGATATGTCCGTTCCTGAATTCAGGAAGGCGTGCGAGGATTTCGCAGAGGACTTTATCCAAAAGCAGATGTCCGGATTTAAGCGTCTTGGGGTTATTGGCGATTGGGACGCTCCCTATCGTACTATGGACAAGCACTTCGAAGCTCAAGAGGTTAAAATCTTCGGCGCCATGTTCGACAAGGGCTTTATTTATAAGGGACTTAAACCCGTAACCTGGTGTCCTTTCTGCGCCACCGCAGTGGCAGAGGCAGACATCGAATATCATGACGACGCTTGTACCTCTGTTTACGTAAAATTCAAAATCAAGGACGATCAAGGCAAACTCGCAGGTTTCGACCTTGAAAATACTTATTTCGTCATCTGGACTACTACAATCTGGACCCTTCCCGGCAATATGGCAATCTG
>JAZRUB010000039.1:0-4896 GCA_045652305.1 Eubacteriales bacterium | reverse complement strand
GATGCATGGTATCGTTTACATAGATTCTGATGGCAATTCGGTTTCTGATTTGATGAACTGGCAAGATAAACGTGCAGACAAACCACTTCCAAGCGGTAAAACCACCTGCGAGATGATAATGGAAATAACCGACGAGCATATATCAACGGGTTACGGCATTGCGACGCATTATTATAATGTATTGCATGAGCTTGTACCCGATAAAGCGGTTTCCTTTTGCAGTATTATGGATTTGCTCGGGATGAAAATATGCGGACTGAAAAAGCCGATAACTCATACTACCGTGGCGGCAAGCTTCGGCTTGTTTGACGTTAAAAACGGCGTATTCAAGTTTGATAAACTAAAACTTCTTGGAATAAATGCGGACTTTTTGCCTTGTGTAACAAGTGAAAACCTTGTTATCGGTGAATGTAAAGGTATTCCCGTTTCTGTAGCACTTGGCGATAATCAGGCATCGTTTTTGGGGTCTGTAAGCGAAAATAAAGACTCGATTCTCGTTAATATCGGCACAGGCTCACAGGTATCTGGTGTTAGCGATTATCGTGAGTTAGGCAACGAATCGGAATTGCGTCCGTTTATAGACGGCAAATATCTTATGTGCGGTTCGGCTCTATGCGGAGGTTTTGCCTATTCTATGGTTGAGCAGTTTTTCAGAAGTTACGCCGTCAGTGCAGGAATGGAAGATAAATCTCAATATAAAATCATCAATCAATTAGCGCTTGATGCATTCGAAAACGGTGAAAAAGGTCTTGATGTTGACGTTTCGTTCTTCGGTACAAGAACCAACCCTGATAAAAGAGGTACTATAAAAAACATTGACCGACAAAACTTCACACCCTCGGCATTGGTGCTCGGTGTTTTACGTGGAATGTGTAACGAACTGTACGATTTGTATGAAAGCTTTGGAGAAAAGAAAACTCATATAGTTGCATCCGGTGGCGCGGTAAAAAAGAATGTCGTTTTGCAAAAACTGTTGTCCGAACGTTTCGGTATGGACGTGTCGATGAATACTGTAGAGGAAGAAGCCGCAACGGGCGTTGCTTTGTTTTCTGCATACGCGATAGGTAAGATTAAATATAAAGACGGTTTTTCTGAATACATAAATTACGATAAGGAACATTGATTATGAATATTAAAATCGCTTTTGATGTAAAAGAACTCCCGATGTATTTCGTTTCACATAAAAACGGAAGAAAGACTTTTGAAGCTGAAGCATTTGACGGTGCAATAAAGGTGTCTGTTCAGTATGATTTTAATAGAAATCCCCTTTCACTTAATAGTGAAATTAATGTAGGCGACTTTGTCGAGATAATTCTGCTTGATTATAGAATCGAACTATACGTAAACGGTGAACTAAAAGACGAAGAATGGCCTGCAGGAAATAGACTTTTTGAGATTGGGGATACTTTTGTTCCCGATGTGGAAGTTTCGGTAACCGAGTACGAAGAAAAGATTGCTGATACCCCCTGCGTTATTTCAAGTTTCGAAAACGCAGAGGGTTGGTGTCCCGGAAACGGAGTATTTGTCGGCGACTGTATGCCATACAGAAAGAATGACGAATATCACGTTCTCTACCTCAAAGACCGTCACCGCCATAGCAGTAAATGGGTGCTTGGCGCACATCAATGGGAACATATTTCAACCAAGGATTTCAAGACCTGGAATATTCATCCAATGGCAGTACCGATAACCGATCCTTCCGAGGCTTCTATATGTACGGGTTCCTGGATCCAAAATGGCGATAAAGAATATCTTTATTACACCGTCAGACGCGGTAGAGGTATTCCTGCACCTATATGCAGAAGTGTATCAACAGACGGCTATCATTTCGTAAAAGATATGAATTTTGGCTTTACACTTTCGGATAAATATCATAAACCGAGTACAAGAGACCCTAAAGTAATAAAGGGCGAAGACGGACTTTTCCATATGTTCCTTACCACAACCCTTGAAAGTGTAGGCAGAGGTTGCCTTGCGCATTATGTATCGAAAGATTTAGATACTTGGACCGAATGTGATAAACCGATTTATATCGCGGAGGGAAAGGACCAGCCTGAATGTCCCGATTATTTTAAATATAACGGAAAATATTACTTGATTTTCAGCATTCGTGCAAAAGCACACTATATGGTGTCGGATAACCCCTTTGATGGCTTTGTTATGCCCGAAGATTCACGTATACCTTGCGAAAGTGTGCCGAAGTGCGCAGAATGGGACGGACGTTTGATTTTTACAGGATATAAGAGTACACCGGGCGTTTACGCAGGCACTATGACGTTTAAGGCTGCAAAGTCTGATGAAAACGGTATACTTGTATTTGAAGAACTTTAATTGAACTCAAAGAAAGCACTTGTTTCGGCAAGTGCTTTTTCTTTGAGAAACATATGAACCATTAGTTTAATTAATCGACCGAAAATCAACAACGCGATTATTGTTTTTTATATAAAATATCGGTATAATATGAGCAGAACAAGCGCTTGTTACTCGATTTATGAGGTGTTGTTATGAATATCACGTTTAATAATCAGTTGAAAAAACTGCGAAAAGAAAAAAATATTACACAAGAAGCACTCGCCAACCACCTTGGAATCACCGTTCAAGCGGTTTCTAAATGGGAACGGGGCGAGGGGTATCCCGATATAACGCTTTTGCCGTCTATTGCTTCGTTTTTTAACGTCACAGTTGATGACCTATTAGGTGTCGGAGAAATAGAAAAGCAAAGAAAAATTGAGGAATATCGTGAAAAAGACTCCGAGTTTTTTCGGCAAGGGAAGAATAAGGCTCGTGTCGAACTTATGCGTGAAGCGCAAAAAGAGTTCCCGAATGAACTCATGATACTTCACGATTTGATGTACGCTTTGAGGTCAGATAATCAAAAAGCATACGCGGATGAAATTATCGCGCTTGGTGAACGTATTCTTGACGAGTCAACCGACAGTAAAATGCGCGGAGGTGCGATACAATGCCTTTGTTTCACACACTATTATATAAAAGGCGATGCCGAAAAGGCAAAGCAATATGCTGATATGGCAGATTATTATTGGTGTTCAGTAAACGAGCTGATGCCACGCCTTCTTGAAGGTGATGAGGCGGTGCATTATTGTCAAAGTAATATTCAAGAACTTTTTGAATTGATGCTTAGAAATACCCAAACTATGGTTTGGAAGGGCAAATATTCTCCCGATGATCAGATAAAAGCGTATAAATTTGTGTTGGATTGCTATGATCTTCTCTATCCTGACGGAAATTTCGGATTTTATCATTGCCGTATGGGCGAAATTTATCAGAATCTTGCCATAAATTATAGGGCGATTAACAACATCGACGAAATGTTTAACTATTTATCCCTTGCGGCAGAGCATACGATAAAGTATGACACAAGACAAGACGGAATGTATACATCGTTTATGGTCAATAAAATCGAATTGCGAGTCGATTCGGCAGTCAAAGACTACGAAGAAAACGATTCTGCATTGATGTTGAATAACTTAAAAAATAATTACAGCGAGTTTGAAAATGACGAGCGTATGATTAATATTAAGAGAGCGCTTTCCGAAGTTGCAATTTATCCCAATTAATAAAAACACCGTCGGATTTTCTTCGGCGGTGTGTTTTTTCGTGACTTCGTCACAGAAAAATATATAACTTTTGGTTATAATAAAGACACAAAGCAAAGAAAGGAAGTAACAATATGTCAGTATTAAGTGTTAATAAATCTAATTTTCAAGAACTAAAAAACAGCGAAAAGACTGTTTTAATCGATTTCTACGCAGACTGGTGCGGACCTTGCCGTATGGTTTCGCCGATAGTTGACGAAATCGCAAACGAAAATTCCGAAATCCTCGTGGGTAAAGTGAATGTTGATGAAGAGCCCGAACTTGCTTCTTCTTTCGACGTATCGAGCATTCCGATGCTCGTGGTAATGAAAAACGGCGTGGTTGTAAACCAAGCCGTCGGTGCAAGACCTAAAGAACAGATTCTTTCGATGTTAAAGGGCTAAATCGCGCAGACGCTTCTTGTCGAGAATCTTAACCCCTTTGCGCGAAACCTCGACAATTTCTTCGTTCGAAAAATATTTAAGCATTCTCGACACCACCTCACGCGCAGAGCCGATGTATTTCGCTATCTGCTCGTGAGTATATGGAATGGTATCCGAACCTAACCTTAAAGATTCGTCTATGAGGAATATCGAGAGCCGTTTGTCCATACTCATAAAAAGGATTTGCTGCATTACCCACATCACGTCGGAAAAACGGCTTACCGCCGTTTCAAGCGCGAATATTTTTATATCGGGGTTGCTGTCCGCCACAGAAGTAAAAGCCGAACCGTCTATAATGTAACATTCGCTGTTTTCTTCTGCATCTATGAGTATATCAAATGTGATAGTTTGCAAAACGCATGAAGACGAAAGCATACACATATCGCCCTCATGCAGACGGTAAAGCGTGATTTCTTTTCCGTCTTCGGACATCATGTATACGCGTAAACAACCCGAACGGATAAAGAATACGCCCGAACAATCGGTGCCGTCGTGTATCGTAGTTCCTTTCGGGTAGGACAGCGCAAACGAGTTTTGACACAAGGTTTCACGTTCGCTTTCGGTAATGTCATTCCAAAACGGAAATATTTCTTTGTAAATCGGTTCAAATAACGCTCGTGCCATTTCTTACTCCGTTTAGATGAGTGTTTTATAGGAATATTGTACTACTGTTTTTGATATATGTCAACAATCGTAATTTTACGGGAGGACACAATGGAACACATCTATGATATAATAATCGTCGGCGGCGGGCCTGCGGGATATACTTCCGCGCTTTATGCCGCACGAGCAGGCTTTGATACTCTCGTGATTGAACGTATGTCTGCAGGCGGTCAAATGGCGCTTACCGGTGATAT
>JAZRUB010000038.1:0-4468 GCA_045652305.1 Eubacteriales bacterium | reverse complement strand
CAAGAGAACCGAGTTCAGCCGAGAAAGCCTCGCCGTTTTTGGTTTCTTCTGCGCGGTAACGAGTATTCTCGAGAAGAACAACATCGCCATCTTTCATAGCAGCTACTGCAGCCTTTGCATTTTCGCCTACAACATTGTCGTCAGCAGCAAATACAACCTCTTTGCCTAACTTTTCTGAAAGAGCCTTTGCAACGGGTGCCAAAGAAAGCTCAGGCTTTGGCTCGCCCTTCGGCTTGCCAAGGTGTGAGCAAAGGATAACCTGACCGCCGTCAGCAATCAGCTTCTTAATGGTGGGGAGTGCGGCATTGATTCTGTTTTCGTCGGTGATTACGCCGTTTTTAAGGGGTACGTTGAAATCGCAACGAACAAGAACGCGTTTGCCAGTGACTTTGAGGTCTTCAACAGACTTTTTAGGATTCATTTTAATTTCTCCTCTTTGTGTTGTGATTTATTTTATTTTTATTTTTACTTTATTTCAAAGAAGTATTATACACCAAATTTTCCCTTAAATCAAGGGTTTTTCGCATTTTTAGGTTTCCTGGTTAAAATTTGTTTGGCAGTAGGATTCAAAGCTTGCCTTTGCGTAGTTTATCGAGTTCACAAGACCCGAACCGATGTCGAGGTAATCGACGATAGCAGTAGTCGTTGCATTGCGTATTTGCCAAATACCGCTTCCGTAGACATTCGCAAAATCGAACGTCAAGCTGTCGAGAATGGTATTGAACACCAATGTTTCGCTGTTATCGTTGAGATAAAAACCTATGTGGTGGTTTGAAAAAGCCTCGGGAATAGTATTGTTTCCGGTTGCGCAGGTTGCCGAAACAACGGCAGAAACAAAGCGTTTACGCTCGATTTCATCGTTATCGACAGTAATCGGCACCGAGAAAACTCTTGCATCGGTGCTTACAAGACAGTTGTAACCGTCTTGCTCTTCGCTGTATTTGGGTATTGGAAGCATACCGAAGTTGCTTCCTTTTGTTGTGCCGTCGCGCAGAGCGTAGAAATAATCTAATTTATTACAGAAAAACGCCATTCTACCGTTATGGAACGCGTCTTCTGCCGAATTTCCGTCCATGGGATATTTTCCGCGTGAATTATAACTGCTCATCATATATTCAGCCACGGTTACGATATCGTTCATTTCCATAGAAAGGCCGACAGGGTTTTTATAGGTGTTATCGATAAGCTTTTTACCGCTCGAACCCCACATTACCAAGGGATACGTGCCCTCGAGGTAATACGAGCCAAATCCAAATACGTCGTTTTCCAAATCCGCACTCGTTTTGTTATATACCGCCGGCGCAGATGCTTTTGCAATCTCGTTAAAGGCGTCCCAAGTCCATTTCCCTTGCAGTACAAGCGATTCGGGGTCTGCACCGCCGATTTTGTTTACAAGGTCGCGGTTGTAGAAGTAAACGTACATTTCTTCATAAACCATCGCCGTCGGGTCAGCAAGAATATAAAAGGTGTTGTTTGTTGCCAATTCTGTTGCGTTGTTTTTGTCAAAATACTCGTTTTCGGGATTAAATTCAGGCAACGTGTTCATATCGGTCAAAAGTCCCGAAGTATATAACTTAACCGTTTCTTTTGCCGATATTGCAAGCAAATCGCAGTATTCAAGCCCCGATTCATACGCGGCTTTTAAACCTTCGGCAACTTTATTGCTCTCGACCTCTTCAATTACGACGTTTGCACCGTATTTTGACTTCAAAAAGGCGTTTCTGTCGTTAATCGCCTTGTTTATTGCGCCCGAATTGGTTTCGTCATTTGAAAATACGCTTTTCTTGTCGGTAATTATCTTGAAATCTTGTTTCGGTACGGTCGTACTTTCTCCGTCATGGAGTGGCGGTAGCTCGCTTTCGAGTTGGTCGTAGATATCTACCGATTCTTCGGGCACAGCTTGAGAACTTTCAAGGTATTCTACGTTTTCACACCCGATTGTAAAGATTAGTAATAGCATGGCTATTATTGCAAACAATCTTCTTTTCAAAATATATCTCCGTTCATTTTGTTTCACGTGAAACAATTTCGCCGTATGTTTCACGTGAAACATTTTTACTGTTAATCTATCGGTTCAACGATTGCTTCGCCGTTGCCGATTCCGTTAAGTTTGAATTTTTGGGGCACGCCCACGGTAAATTCGAAACCGTCAGCAGATTTTGAAGGTATTATTCCTTTTGCGCCACAACGCAAAACTACGTCTATATCACCGTTTTCGCGTTGGCGAAGCGCAAATCCCTCAAAAACCGATTCACCGCAGTTTTGCAGATATTCGGCAGTCGCGGAAGAAAAGTATTTACGCGTGGTGTCATAAATATAATTCGCTGCGTTGGTTGCCTCGATTGCGGCATCGGAAACAAGCTGTTTATATCTTGTTAAATTGAGGTTTGAAATATTGCTTTTTGCCTCGATGCAGGTTTTAATCGTTCTCTGCGACAAAAGGTCGGCATAGCGCGATGCGGGGCGCACAAACGAAACGAGGTATTCGCATCCGCAAAGTGTGTTATAAATCGGACTTGTCGAAAAAGTCGAGCACGGAAGTGCTGCGGAAATCGTTTCGCAAATAAAATCGTAATAAGGACTTCCCTTTGCGCAGTCGGCTATCGCAGATGCAGAATTTTCGTCATCTTGTTCGACCTGACAGTCGGTGAGCTTTGCAAGATACTTTACAGCTTTCGGCTCGACCGTTTGCTGACCGATATAGATACATGGGATATTTTTATCAAACATATATCTGCCCGTTGCTTGCGCCGCATAATAGAGAATCTCGCGTACCATTGCTTTGCTATCGGGCTCGGTAATAAATTCGAGCGAATTGATGTTTCCCTCGGCATTTCTGCCGTATTTCCTTGAGAAAACGGCACAATCAAGACCGCCTCTTTCACGTCTGCGGTTGCAGAATATCGCGGCAAGCTCATACATATCGAAAAGAATATTCATGAAAGGTGAATACTTTTCACGCAATGCATATACCGACGAGGTGTCTTTGGTTAGTCCCAAATGGTCGATTTCGGTATATATACACGTTTGAGCAACGCGAATAACGCTTTCTTCAAAGTTAATTGATAAAAGATTACCCTTGGAATCAATGTCCAATAAAACGGACAATGCTAATTTATCGCTTCCTGTACCGAGGTCGCAAACCTCGTCAACGATAGCATCGGGAAGCATTTTTATTATATTTTTACCGTCAAAAACAGTACCTCTGCGTTTGCGCGCTTCGATATCAAGCGGTGAACCCTCGCAGACGTATTCGGCAACGTCGCAGATATGCACACCTAATTGCCAAGCGCCTATTCCGTTGCGGTAGAGCGATATTGCAGATTCCGAATGTGAATTTTCGCTGTCTGCAAACGAAAGCACCGTTTTTCCGCGTAAATCGAGCCGTTTGGTCAGATACGCCGAGGTTCTCGTCTTCATAGCGACGTTGGCTTGCTCGGTAACTTCTTTAGGAAACTCGCCCGTTACGGCGTCTGTAATGTTCGTATACATCTTCCGCTTCCTTTTATCAGTATTAATATAGCCGAATTTTACAAAATTTACCTGACTATACATCTTAATTTTACCCCACAATACCTCTTGTGTCAAGTATAAGTAATTTATTTAACACAATCTTCATTTATCCAACATCTCTGCTAAATCCTCGACAATATCATGCTTGTTTTCGAGTCCGACCGAAAGCCTTAACAGTTTATCGGTTATGCCGATTTTTTGACGTGTTTCTTCGGGAATCGATGCGTGTGTCTGGGTAAGCGGATAGGTAATCAGACTTCTAAAACCGCCCAGACTTTCTGCAAATTTGATTATTTTTCCACCATTTATAACCTTTTTTGCCGTTTTTACGTCATCGACTGTAAATGAAACCACACCACCGAATCCGCGTGACTGCTTTTTCATCAAAACGTGTCCGCTGTGTTCAATAAGCCCGGGGTAGATGACCGACGTGACTTTTTTGTGCGTTTTTAGAAAGTTTGCTACGAAAAATGCGTTTTCCTGATGCTTTTCCATTCGCATTGGGAGAGTACGTAAACCGCGTAACGTAAGCCAGCAGTCAAACGGAGAAAGCGCATTGCCGAGAGTCATTGAAATTAAACGGAAATCGTTTGATAACGATTCATCGTTTGTGATGACCGCACCTGCAATCGTGTCGTGATGTCCCGACAAGAATTTCGTCGCCGAGTGGATAACGATATCTGCCCCGAGCATAATCGGGTTTTGGTAGTATGGCGTCAAAAAGGTGTTGTCTACCGCGAATAAAACGTGCTCTTCTTTGCAAATGTGCGCTATTTCTTCTAAAGGCGCGACTTTCATCATGGGGTTTGTCGGGGACTCGGCAAAAACCATTCTTGTAGTGCTGTCTATATGATTTTTAACGTTTTCAGCAACGCTCATATCAACAAATTCGAAATTTATCCCGTATTTCGAAAAAATATTCATCGCCAAACGGTATGTACCGCCGTAAAGGTCG
>JAZRUB010000037.1:0-1948 GCA_045652305.1 Eubacteriales bacterium | reverse complement strand
GTACCACGCCAGCCTGCATGAACGGCGGAGCACACCTTTTTGTCGGTATCGCACAGCAAAACAGGAACGCAATCCGCGGTGCGTACAGACAGCAAAAGATTTTCTACGTCGGTCACAAGTCCGTCAACGCCAAAATCGAATTTCGGCTTGACCGTACCTACTCCGCGCAAACTTTCGTCGGCAAAAACGACCTTCGAAGTATGTGTTTGATAGGTTCGGCAAACGTCATCTTTATGCAGACCGAACAGATTTGCTGCGATTTCGTAATTTTGCATTACGTTTTCTTCGCTGTCCTGAATCTCACCAACACCCTCGGCAAAGTTAAGGCTCTCAAACGCACCCTTGCTTACTCCGCCCTTTCGGGTAAAAAAAGCGTGTTTTATCCCATATTTATTGAAAAGTTCACTTTGAAAATAAGGCGTTTTACCATCTATATAAACGAAGCCGTTACCCATAAATACACCTTCATACATTATTTCATTATATTATATCAAATTATTTCCGAAAAGTAAACAAAAAGGCTGTCACTTTTTAATAAAATGATGACAGTCTTTTTATTATGATTTTAAATCGCGCTGATATCTCTTTCGATAAACAAATCAGGGCGATATTTTTCCAAATAATCGCGAAAAGTCGATATTTCAAATCTGCCTAACATGACAATTGCTTCGTTTTTCTTCGCCTTTCTCGTACGTGCCCGTTTCAAAACAGACGGCTCAAGAAAATGTTCGTTAGTATAAATTGCGACGTAACGAAAATTATCGTCGTAGCGACTTCCGCCGTATCTATGCTCAACGCGGTGCTCGGCTTTATAGATACTTTCCCAAGTGATAACTTCACCTTTCTTGAAAAGCGTACATTCTTGGAAACCCGTAGCATCAAAGCGTATCGCAGTAAAGTTATAAATCATCGTCGCGATGATAAATACGTCAAGAAAAATAAATATTATCTTCACCGCAGGTTCGGGAATCAAAGCCAACAAACTGTAAATTAAGATAAAGACACAGCCAACAGCACATATTACAATCTGGTCACGGTATTCCCATTTTTTATCCATAACAGCCTCTCCGACAACATTATTTAAAATGATGTTAACACATAAGTGTTTCACTGTCAACAAAAAATCCGCCCGACTTTATTACAAGTCGGGCGGTAAATAAACCGATTATTAATTATTCAGCGGTTTCTTCGGTAGTTGCTTCAGCAACTTCAGCTTCTTCAACCTTGCCTTCATCTTCAAGAAGAGCGCGGATAGAAAGGCTGAGTCTTCTTCTTTCAACATCAGCAGCGGTAATCTTTACGGTAACCTTGTCGCCAATCTTAAGAACGCTTGCAGGATTGGGGATGGGTTTGGTGGAAATCTGGCTGATGTGGATAAGACCGTCAAAGTCAGGGAAAATTTCTGCAAATGCACCGAAAGGCATAAGAGAAACGATGGTAGCGTCTACGACGTCGCCAACCTTATAGTTCTTTTGGAAGATGTTCCAGGGGTCGTTTTCTTCGGTCTTGAAGCCGAGCGAAATTCTCTTCTTTTCCTTGTCGATAGCCTTAATGAATACGTTAATGGTATCGCCTTCTTTAAGAACTTCGGACGGATTCTTGAGTCTGCCCCAAGAAAGTTCGGTGATATGAAGCATACCGTCAACAGGACCAAGGTTAATGAACGCACCGTAGCTCATGATAGCGCGAACCTTACCTTCGAACTTATCGCCTTCCTGTGCGGTTGCGAAGAATTCTTCTTCCAAAGCCTTACGAGAGATTCTGTTGGAAGCTTTGATAGAACCAACTGCTCTCTTTCTCTGTTCGTTAACGTCGATAATCTTGAAGCTTACCTTCTGTCCTCTAAGGGATTCGAGTTCTTCACCCTTGGGAACGCCGGTCTGAGATGCAGGAATGAATACCTTGTTAGGACCGTAAAGCGCGATTACACCTGCGTAACCCTTTTCGT
>JAZRUB010000036.1:0-3894 GCA_045652305.1 Eubacteriales bacterium | reverse complement strand
GCCGAAGGCGGTTCTGCAGCTGCACACAATGCTAAACTTACCGACGGTAAAGCAACCGACACAATCGATTATAATGGTGGCTGGCTCGGTCTTTGGTACAACAAGAACGCTACTATTGCAAGTAACAACGCTCCCGACGGTATCGCTAACATCGTTATCGACCTCAATAAAGTTCACCACGGCATTAACGAAGTTAAACTTAACCTCTGGCTCGGTGATACCGCTTCCGGTATTGCTGCACCCGACAGTATAACCGTTTCCTTCTCTAAAGACGGCAAAACCTACGGCGAAGTTATCGAAATAGATGTTCCCGCAGGCGTGTCTACTTCTGCTTGGGCAACCAAGGCAATCGACAACGTATCTGCTCGTTACGTTAGATTTACTATCGGAACAAAGGCTGTATGGACCTTCCTTAACGAAATCGAAGTTTATGCAGACCCCAACTACGTTCCGGAAGAAGATACCTCCGAACCTGAAGTTTCCGATCCCGACGTTTCTGATCCTGAAGTTTCCGATCCCGAAATCGAAGGCACTCTCGGTGACGTTGACGACGACGGCGACGTTGACGCGGCTGACTACGTTCTCGTTAAACGTGCAGTTTTGAACACTTACGAACTTAGCGAACAGCAAAAACTCGTTGCAGATATCGACGCTGACGGCGACGTTGATGCAACCGACTACGTTCTCGTTAAGCGTATCGTTCTTGGCACATACACTGTAAAATAAGAGATTTATATTAAAAAGTCGCAAGTTAATCTTGCGACTTTTTAAGAAATCGGAGGCAAAACATGAAAAAACATATATCGCTATTACTTGCGCTTTTACTGTTGGCATCGACATTTTCGCTGTTTGGCGTTAATGTAAGCGCAACCTTCCCCGAAATAGAGGTCATGAACGGATACGAAAACCTTTGTTTGACGTATACCTGGAACCCCGGACGAAGCGACAACGGCCGTCATGAAGTAGAAGATTTGATGCCTTACGTTGCATATCATGACAAAAACGGCAACATAAAAGACTTTTTCTTTGACAGCTACCTTTTCCTTCCTTGTGTAAAGGCGGGTGTATCGGGCGGAAGTCTGCACTACTGGTCGACTACCCCGAATAAAGCAGTGGACTGGACCAGCTACGTAGAAGATACTTTCTATGACGGAAAAAATGTGGATGCACTTGAAGTTGCATTCGGCAAAGCTAAGACCGCGCTTAACGCTCCCGATAAAAAAGCAGGTGTCTTCTTCACCATTTTGTATCCCGGTAGAGCCTCGGGCGCTGATTTCGGAAGCCTTGGCGGAAGAGCACTTGATTTCACAAAGATGGAAGACCGCAAATATGCAATCAAGTGGATGATTGACGAGCAACTTCGTCTATATACCGAAGCAGGTTACGAGAACCTTGAATTATTGGGATTTTACTGGCTTGAAGAATATTTAAACGTCGAAGCTGACGTCGAATTATTCCAATATGCCTCCGAATATCTCCACTCTCTCGGTTTGAAATTCCTTTGGGTGCCTTTTTACAGAGCAGAGGGATACAATCGTTGGGCTGAACTTGGTTTCGATATCGCTTGTATGCAACCTAATATGTATTGGGACACCTCGCTTAATGAAAGCAGAGTGTCTTCATGCGTAAGCCAATGCGAGTCGTTGGGCATGAGTGTAGAAATCGAAGTTGACTATCGCGCATTGGGCAACGGTGAATATTATAACCGTTACCTCGACTATCTCGAAGGCTGTATGAACGGCGGCGCGATGGATTCGATAAAAATGTACTATCAAGACGGAAAAAATGCAGTATTTTATAATGCATATAAGTCGTCTGACGAGCGCACACACTCGATATACGATTTGACCTATAAATACGCAAAGGGCACACTCACACAAGAAGATATCGATGCTAACCGAAGCAAACCGTTCACACTCCCCGAAAATGTTGACTGGATATCTATCGGCAAAGATTACGTTGCAACCAAACCTTACTCCGATGGAGGAAATGCCGATTATCTGCAAAACGACGGCAAGGAACTCACCGATGGTGTTATAGGTCTTTCCGACCTCGGTACAGAATGGCATGCATATCACGTGTCGCATCTTGACCCTGATAACAGAATGAGTGTTACCATCGACCTTGGCGAAGTACGTGACGACTTGACCGACTTCATGATAGAGTTCAGCCATTGGCAACAATACGGCATAGGCGACCCTGCCGATAACGTAAGAATATATTATTCCGAAGATGGCGAAGAGTTTACTCTGCTTGCTGAACCGAAGCTTCAATATTTTGAAAACATCTGTTACATAAACTATGTGTCTGTACCTGTAACGGCACGTTATGTAAAATATTCTTTCATCAATTCTAATTACAATTTCGTATTCTGCGGAGAAGCCTTGGTTGGTGTTTCTGATAACCCTCCGACCGAAGCTCCCGACGAAAAGCCTGAATATTTTATTGGCAAGACCAACGTGGCATTGGGCAAGAATTATACCGGTGCAAACCCGACTACCGCAAACCCCGTTTACTCTGCACTTCTCACCGACGGTAAGGTAAGCGAACAACAATCGTACGATACAAACTGGTTCGGTTTTTATTATCAACCGACTTCCCCTGCAAACACAATAAACGCCCCCAACGGTCTCGGTACGGTCGTTATCGACCTTAAAGAGGTTGTAGAGGATATAACCGACGTAAGAGTTCACGTTTGGAACCATAATTCTTCGGGTATAGTACCGGCAAAGAGTATAACCCTCTTTGTTTCCGAAGACGGAAACACCTATACCGAGGTAGGGGAACTTGCAATACCCGATGAAGATGAACCTGCTTGGGCAAAGCTCGCAACCGATAAGATTGCTGCCCGTTACGTAAAAATCGTTGTCGAAACACAGGGCACCTGGACGTTCCTCAACGAGATTGAAGTTTATGCAGAATCCGACATCATTTATGGCGACGTAGACATTGACGGCGATGTTGACGCTGCCGACTACGTTCTTGTAAAACGTGCGGTTTTGAAAACCTACTCCCTTTCTGCCGGACAAAAAATGGTTGCCGACGTAGATAAAGACGGTGACGTTGATGCTACCGACTACGTTCTTATTAAACGTATCGTGTTAGGCACTTATAAAGCTCAGTAATATTAAAAGTCGAAAGTTGCCCGAGTGTTGCTAAATGACACTTGGGCAGCTTTGGAACAAGATTATCAAAAGCACAAAACCACGGAGGAAAACATGAAAAGACGTATATCTCTTTTACTTGCGCTTTTGCTGTTGTCGTCGGTATTTTCGATGTTCAACGTCAACGTGAGCGCGGCATTCCCCCAAAAATCAGATATGAATGGTTACGAAAACCTTTGTTTGACGTATACCTGGAACCCCGGCCGTGCCGATAACGGCAGACACACCGTAGACGATTTAATGCCCTACGTTGCATATTACGACACAAACAGGCAGATAAAAGATTTCTTTTTCGACAGTTATCTTTTCCTTCCTTGTGTAAAGTTGGGTACTTCCGGAGGAAGTATGCATTATGATTCATCTAAGCCGTTACAAGCAATAGATTGGACCGATTATATAGAAGATACGTTCTATGAAGGTGCAAACGTAAATGCGCTTGATACCGCTTTCGGCAACGCAAAGACTGCCCTTAACGCACCCGATAAAAAAGCAGGTGTGTTTTTCACCATTTTGTACCCCGGAAAAGCTTCGGGTGCTTCTTTCGGAACACTTGGCGGAAAGGCGCTTGACTTTTCCGACATGGAAGACCGCAAATATGCGATTAAATGGATGATTGACGAGCAACTTCGTTTGTACACCGAAGCCGGATATGAAAATCTTGATTTGTTGGGCTTCTATTGGCTCGAAGAATATATCTTTAGAGGAACAAGAAGTCGGGTCGTAGCCATGT
>JAZRUB010000035.1:0-6431 GCA_045652305.1 Eubacteriales bacterium | reverse complement strand
CCTCTGAACCTGAAGTTTCTGAACCTGAAACCTCTGAACCTGAAGTTTCCGAACCCGAAACCTCTGAACCTGAAGTTTCTGAACCTGAAACCTCTGAACCCGAAGTTGAACCTGAAAACATCGCTCTTAACAAAGAGTTCTCTACCGTAGAACCTCTTAACGGCTATAACGCTGACCTTACCGATGGCGTTATTGAAGAAAAAATCGCATACAGCGGCGACAAATGGTTTGCATTCAGCAATAACCCCAATGGCGCTGCAGGCAACGGCAACGCACCCGACAGAATTGCTGACGTTGTAATCGACCTTGCAGGTTCTTTCGACATCAGCGAAGTTAAAGTTGCATTCGTTCAAAACGACGGCTCGGGTATTTCCGTTCCCGCTGCTGTTAACGTATATCTCTCTGATGACGGCGAAACCTGGGGCGAAGCAATCGCTCTTACTGTTCCTGCAATCGAAGACACCACCAAAGACACCGTTTTCTATATCGAAGGCGACGTAGTTGGTACCGCTTCCTTTGTTAAGGTTGAAATCGCTCTCGGCGCAAAGATGTTCGTATTCTTCAACGAAATCGAAGTTTACGGCGTAGCTGCATAAGACGATTTTTAATAATTAGTTTTAACTAACATTAAGGCATCCGCAAACGCGGATGCCTTTTTGTGTCTTAATTTTCTATGCCTAAAAGTTGGCAAACAAAAAATCCACAAGTATGTGGATTTTTCGAAATATTCAATTTAATTATAAACGGTTAAGCAATTTCAAGACAGAGCTTAATCATTTCGTTAAAGCCTGTTTGACGTTCCTCGGTAGAAAGCTCTTCCTTGGTGAACATGTGGTTGCTTACCGTGCAAACGCAAAGCGCTTTCGCCTTGGCTTTTGCGGCTATCATGTAAAGTGCGGCAGCTTCCATTTCAACACCGAGAATGCCCATTTCTTTCCATTGTGCGTTTACTTCTTCGGGCGCATAGAACACGTCGGTGGAGTAGATGTTGCCCACACGCGCGTTGATGCCGAGTTCTTTTGCCTTTTCGTCGGCTTTTTTAAGAAGTTCAAAATCGGCAATCGGAGCAAAAGTGCCGGGGAGCTTGTACTGCCAAGCAAAGTTGCTGTCGTGGCAGACACCCTGCGCGATGATAATATCGCGTACGTTTACGCCGTCGCCGATACCGCCCGCAGAGCCTGCGCGGATAATCTGTTTTACGCCGTAGTGGTTATAAAGCTCGTATGAATATATGCCGATAGACGCCATACCCATGCCGTGTCCCATGACCGAAACACGTTTGCCCTTGTAATAGCCTGTGTAGCCGAGCATACCGCGTACCTCGTTAAAGCAAACCGCGTTTTCGAGATAGGTTTCGGCAATGTACTTAATGCGAAGCGGGTCACCGCACATGATGACGGTTTCGGCAATATCGCCGATTTTTGCAGAATTGTGGGGAGTAGACATGAAAAAACCTCCGTTTTTTTAATTTCGCGTTGTATGCGCGACAGATTTGCCGACGCCTCTCCGCGAGGAAATTGCCTTTCAGGCAGGTGTAATAAGTAATAGTGAATAAGTGCGGTTGATTTTTGCCATGAAAAAATCTTCAATTTTTTATCATATAGACGGGAATTTAAGTCAAGTACAATAAATTTCATATTTTTCAAGGACATGCGCCTTGAAAAATATACCTATGAACATCGCGAGTGTCGAACACGAAGTGTGAGGCGCGAGGCGCGAGCGCACGATGTTCACAAAAGACAATCGAAAACCATGTTTTCGATTGGGAGCGAAGCGACATGGGGGTCCCCGAAAATCGAAGATTTTTGGGGAATCAGTTGTGTTGCCAAGCGCTTAAATACTTCTTCTGATTTTCGGTAAGTGTGTCGATTTTGCAACCCCAGAACGCGAGTTTGCGACGTGCAACTTCTTCGTCAACCTCACGCGGAACGCTTATGAGTTTCTCGTTGATATTGCCCTTGTTTGTAACGAGGTGCAATGCCGAAAGCGCCTGAATTGCAAACGACATATCCATAATTTCGGCAGGGTGACCGTCGCCTGCGCAGATATTAACGAGTCTGCCCTCTGCGATAACGTAAACGGTGTTGCCGTTGGGGGGCTTGTATCCGATAATATTGTTACGTGCTTCAAAGGTTTCGAGCGCGTATTCGCGAAGCGCTTTCATATCGACTTCTACGTCGAAGTGACCTGCGTTTGTAAGAATCGCGCCGTCTTTAAGCAAGGGGAAGTGCTTTGTGGTGATAACTTCGCAGTCGCCGGTAACGGTGCAGAAGAAGTCGCCGATTTTTGCCGCTTCTTCCATAGGCATAACGTCGAAACCGTCCATAACCGCTTCCATTGCGCGGATGGGGTCAACCTCGGTAACGATAACCGATGCGCCCAAGCCTTTCGCACGCATAGCAACGCCTTTACCGCACCAGCCGTAACCTGCAACAACCGCTTTTTTACCTGCAACGATAAGGTTTGTAGTGCGGTTGATACCGTCCCAAACCGATTGTCCCGTGCCGTAACGGTTGTCGAAAAGATGCTTACAGTCGGCATCGTTAACCAAAACCATGGGGAATTCGAGAATGCCCTCACGCGCCATAGCCTGCAAACGAATAATACCTGTCGTGGTTTCTTCGCAACCGCCGATTACGTTGGGGAGAAGTTCGCGGTACTTGGTGTGGATAAGGTTAACGAGGTCGCCGCCGTCATCGATAATGATGTTCGGTCTGCCCTCCTCGATAACGCGAGAGATGTGAAGTTCGTATTCTTCGTCGGTACAACCGTGCCAAGCATAGACATTCAAACCGCCATGCACCAATGCAGCGGCAACGTCGTCTTGGGTAGATAGGGGGTTAGAACCCGTAATGTACATTTCGGCACCGCCCGATGCGAGTACACGGCAGAGATAAGCGGTTTTCGCCTCGAGGTGAACCGAAAGCGCGATTCTCATACCCGAAAAAGGTTTGGTTTTAATAAACTCTTCTTCGATACCGCGAAGAAGGTCCATGTTGCTTTTAACCCATTGAATTTTAGTTTCGCCGCTTTGCCAAAGCGAAATATCTTTAATATCGTAAGACATATTACTCTCCTTATTTATCTGTTTCTTCAACGATTTTATTCACGTTATAATAAAGTTCTTCTTCGTCGATGGTAAGAAGTTTCTTGTTTTTCATAACCACTTTGCCGTCGAGTATGAGCGTGTCGGTTTCGCTGCCGTCGCAGCAGTAGCATATTGCCGCGTAATAGTTGCGAAGCGGTACCATTTGAGGCACGTTCGTGTCGAGCAGAGCGATATCGGCTTTCCAACCGATTTCGAGTTTGCCAAGCTTGTCAAATCCAAGCGCCTTTGCACCGTTGACAGTTGCAAAATCAAGCGCTTTCTTTGCAGGGATTGCGGTCGAATCGTAATTCGTTCCCTTGTGAAGCAAGGTCATGTAATTAAGCTCGGCAAACATATTAAGCGAGTTGTTCGACGCGGCAGAGTCGGTACCGATACAGACGTTAACGCCTGCTTTGTCAAGCTGGTAAATAGGCGCGATGCCGTTGCCGAGTTTCAGATTACTCTTCGGGTTCGATGCAACCGAAACGCCGTATTTAGCAAGAAGTTCAATATCATGCTCGGTCAACTGAACGCAATGTGCGGCAAGAGTTTTGTTTTCGAACAAACCCAAGCTTGCCACGTATTCGGTAGGAGTGCAACCGTTGTCGCGCATACAGTCCTCAAACTCTGCCTTGCTTTCGGAAAGGTGAATATTAAGACCGAGTCCCAAACGCTTTGCCTCCGACGAGCATTTAAGGAGAAACTCCTTGTCGCAGGTATAAATCGCGTGAGGCGCGAGCATGAATTTTATGTTGTCGTAGCCTTTATATTCTTCTATTTCGGCATATTGCTCGTCAAGTCTGCGCTGGCCGCCGTCACTACCGGTAAGACCTCTGCTGACAACCGCTTTCATTCCCGACTTTATAGCCGCTTTTGCCGAAGCACCGGGGAACAGGTGCATATCGCAGAAAGTACCGCAACCGCGCTTAATCATTTCTGCACAGGCGAGTAATGCGCCCCAATATGCCTGTTCGCTGTTGAGCTTTTCTTCTCTGGGCATAACGCCCTCGAAAAGCCATTGCATAAAGGGCAAATCGTCAGCCGCGTTACGCAACACCGACATATAAGCGTGAGTGTGCGAGTTTACAAACGCAGGCATGGCAAGTCTGTTTTCACCGTCAATCGTTTCGTCTGCAACGAAATTCTCGGGCTGTTTTCCGATGGAAACGATGATACCGTCTGTGATACAGATGTCTTTGGTCGCTATCTCGTCGTTTTCGGGAAGACGCACGTTTTTTATAAGAAGATTCATATAAAACCTCCGAAAAATAATAAGAAATTCAACAAAAATCCATTTTAACATGAATACATTTAATATTATACAATGGAAATTAATGAAAATCAAGAAAAAAGGTTGATATTATAAAGTTTTGGTGTTATAATTATAATCTCATAAAATATCCTGTTTGAAATTAGGTGTATTGATATGTATAAGATAGTTTCAAAAGAGGCACTTAACCCGACCGTTTCCAAAATGGTCATTTATGCCCCTGCAATAGCAAAAAAAGCACAACCCGGTCAATTTATAATTCTTCGTGTCAATGACGAGGGCGAAAGAATCCCTCTTACCATTGCCGATTACGATGCAGAAAAGGGTACAGTTACGATTATTTACCAGATAGTCGGCAGTACCACGAAATTGCTCGATTCCAAAAAAGAGGGCGAATGCATTTCCGACTTCGTAGGACCTTTGGGTAAACCTACCGAAACCGACGGAATTAAAAAGGTTGCGGTTATCGGTGGCGGTGTCGGCTGTGCTATCGCACTTCCCGTTGCGAAGAAACTTCACGAACTCGGCGCAGAGGTTCACTCTGTCGTCGGTTTCCGTAACAAAGACCTTCTTATTTTGGAAGATGAGTTTAGAGCATGTAGCGATAAGTATATAATCATGACCGACGACGGCTCGGTTGGCGAAAAGGGTCTTGTTACCGACGCTTTGCGTAAGCTTATCGAAAGCGGCGAAAAGTATGATGAGGTTATCGCCATCGGTCCGCTTATCATGATGAAGTTCGTATGCAAACTCACAAAAGAGTTCGGTATTAAAACCACCGTCAGCATGAACCCGATTATGATTGATGGTACGGGCATGTGCGGCGGTTGCCGTCTTACCGTTGGCGGTAAGGTTAAGTTCGCGTGTGTTGACGGCCCCGATTTCGACGGACACGAGGTCGATTTCGACGAGGCTATGGACAGAGGCTCGATGTATCGCGAATTTGAGCGCCACAGTTACGAAGAAACCTGTAATCTTTTGAATAAATCTGTCGAATAAGGGGGAGGAACGAACAATGCCTAATATGTCTTTAAAAAAGAATCCGATGCCTCATCAAGACCCCGTTTTACGCGCACGTAATTTCGACGAGGTTGCACTCGGTTATACTCCCGAACAGGCGATTGACGAGGCAAAACGTTGCCTTAACTGTAAAAACCGTCCCTGTGTTTCGGGCTGTCCCGTAAATATTGCTATCCCTGAATTTATATCCCGTGTTGCCGAGGGCGATTTTGAGGGTGCTTACGAAGTTATCACACGTCAAAGTTCGCTCCCTGCAGTTTGCGGAAGAGTTTGTCCTCAGGAAACGCAATGCGAAAGCAAGTGCGTTCGCGGAATAAAGGGCGAACCTGTTGCTATCGGCAGACTTGAACGCTTTGTTGCCGATTATCATAACGCTAATTGCAACACACTTCCCGAAAAACCCGAAACCAACGGACACAAGGTTGCGGTTATCGGCTCGGGTCCCTCGGGCTTGGCTTGTGCAGGCGACCTTGCAAAGAAAGGCTATTCGGTTACGGTGTTCGAGGCTTTGCACGTTGCAGGCGGTGTGCTTGTTTACGGTATTCCCGAATTCCGTTTGCCCAAGGCAATCGTTGCAAAAGAAATAGAAACTCTTAAAGCACTCGGTGTAGAAATCAGAACCAACACCGTTGTCGGCAAAACAATCTCGATTGACGAATTGATGAAGGAAGAAGGCTTTGAGGCGGTATTTATCGGCTCGGGCGCAGGACTTCCGAGATTCATGGGAATCGAGGGCGAAAACCTTAAAGGTGTTTACTCCGCTAACGAATTCTTGACAAGAATAAATCTTATGAAAGCCTACCGCGAGGACAGCAAAACTCCTATCTTCCGTGCGAAGAAGGTCGCTGTGTGCGGCGGCGGTAACGTTGCTATGGACGCGGCAAGAAGCGCACTCCGCTTGGGCGCTGACGAGGTATATATCGTATACCGTCGCGGCGAAAGCGAACTTCCTGCACGTGCCGAAGAAGTCGAACACGCAAAAGAAGAAGGCGTTATCTTTAAACTCCTTACCAACCCGACCCGTATTTTGAAAGGCGAAAACGGATTTGTCGG
>JAZRUB010000034.1:0-6803 GCA_045652305.1 Eubacteriales bacterium | reverse complement strand
GAGGGTGAAAACACCCTTTTGAACTTCAAATATCGCCGTAAGTTCGTAGCCGCAAACGGCGGTGACGGTATGGCGAAGAAGTTTTACGGCAAAAGTGCGGAGGATTTGGTTATCCCCGTGCCTCCCGGAACGGTCTTGCGTGACCCCGAAAGCGGACTTGTTATCCACGATATGTCCGACGGTCTTCCTTATATCGCCGCAAAGGGCGGTCGAGGCGGTTGGGGTAACGTGCACTTTGCAACTCCTACGCGTCAGGTGCCCCGTTTTGCAAAAAGCGGTACAAAGGGCGCAGAGAAAAATATTACGCTTGAGCTTAAAATGCTTGCAGACGTAGGCTTGGTAGGTTTCCCGAACGTCGGAAAATCGACGCTTCTTTCGGAGGTAACCGCCGCACGTCCCAAGATTGCGAATTATCATTTCACAACCCTTGCGCCTAATTTGGGCGTTGTCACTATTTACGAAAAAAGCTTCGTCATGGCGGATATCCCCGGACTTATCGAGGGCGCTTCCGACGGACTCGGTTTAGGTCACGACTTCTTGCGTCATATAGACAGATGCCGTCTTATACTTCACGTTTTCGATATATCGGCATCCGAGCGAGAAGACCCGCTTGAAGATATTTTAAAAATCAATGCAGAGTTGGAAAAATACAGCCCCGAACTTGCATCGCGTCCGCAGATACTTGTTGCAAATAAGATTGACTTGGGCTATTCCGACGAGCATTTAGAGCGCATAAAGAAATACGCCGAGGAACAAGAGTGCGAACTCTTCCTTATCGCAGGCGGATTGAGCGAGGGTGTGGGAGAATTGATGAAAGCGGTTTCGCAGAAACTGTCTACACTTCCTCCCATGACGTATTACGAAGAAGAATACGTAGAGATACCCAAAGAAACCGATATGTCGGTATCCGTCGAGGTGGTTGACGGGGTATACGTTGTTACGGGCGAATGGTTGATTCGTCTTTGCAACGATATTAATTTTGACGATTACGAATCGCTCCAATTCTTCCAACGTGTATTGCGTGATAAAGGCGTTATAAAGGCGCTTGAAGATGCAGGAATCCAAGAGGGCGATACCGTTTCTATATACGATATAGAATTCGACTTTATGTATTAATTCTCGGAAAATACGCTCTCGATGAGTTTTTCGCAACCGTCGGGAGAGTATTTCCAGCGGTCGATGTGGTCGATTTCGGGGTACTCGTAGTCGGGGATTAACGCTTCTCGGTCGCTGCAATCGATTATTGCGAGTTTGACTTTCATTCTGTCGGGGATGATGTTTTTAATAAACACAGCCGCGCTTTGCCCTACCTGAACGTCGGGACGGCATTCGGCAAGTCCTGCAAGGTTCGGCGCAAGTTCTACAAACACGCCGTAGTCTTCGATAGAACGCACTATACCTGCGGCGGTCTGACCCGACGTGAATTTCGATGCATTTTCTTCCCAGGTTCCCAAAAGTTCGCGGTGGGTGAGTGTTATTCGTCCGAACTCGTCGGCAGAGCTTTTTACTACGGCTCTTATTACCTGACCGTTACGGAATCTGTCACGCGGATGCGAAATGCGCGAAACCGACATGCAATCTATCGGCAATAACGATATTATACCGCAACCGATGTCGCAAAACGCACCGAACGGGTCAAGACGTGTTATACGTGCTTCGATAACGTCGCCTGTGCGAAGATTTGCGATTTTCTCGCGCATACAGTCGCGCTGTGCATCTCTGCGTGAGCATATAATTCTCGGTTCGCCGTAGCTGTTGCGCTCGATACCGATAACCTTAAAGCATATCGGTTTGCCCACACGGGAAATTATTGCAATATCCTTTTCGGGAAGTCCTTTTGCCGTGTAAACGCATTCGTTTCGGGGGATTATGCCCTCGATGTCGCCGATTTTGACGTGAAGATGTCTGTCGTGGTCGCAAAGGTAACTTATCCCCTCTAAAATAACACCCGAATCCATAGCCGATTCAAGTGTTTCGACACTTTGTGTATAATAGCGGTTGCGCTCGGATTTAAGCAATTTGCCCTCGTAACCGTATTCCTGATTCATAAACAATCTCTCCTTAAACTTTAATTCCTTAGTGAATTTATATAACTTCGGAGGCAAAACTATGCTTGATAAACTCTCACAAATTGAAAAAAGATATCTGGAAATAGAAGAAAATCTTTCATCTCCCGAGGTTATGAACGACCTTGAGGGATATAAGAAATATATGAAGGAGTATAAGAATCTTCTTCCTATTGTTGAAAAATACCGCGAATATAAGTCGGCGGAACAAGATATCGCCGATGCGGAGGAGATATTGTCTATCGAGGACGATGCTGAGCTTCGCGCTTTGGCGGAGGAACAGAAAAACGATGCGCGTGCAAAACTCGAACCGCTTATGGACGAGCTTCGTATACTTCTTCTTCCGAAAGACCCCAACGATGATAAAAACGTTATTATCGAAATTCGCGGCGGCGCAGGCGGGGAGGAGGCATCTCTCTTTGCGGCGGTGCTTTACCGTATGTATACCATGTATGCCGAATCTTCGGGATTCAAGGTGGAACTTTTAAGTGCTAACGAAACAGAACTTGGCGGTTTTAAGGAAGTTTCGTTCATGGTCGAGGGTGATGGTGCATATTCCCGATTTAAGTTCGAAAGCGGTGTTCACCGCGTACAGCGCGTTCCCGAAACCGAAGCGCAGGGCAGAATACAGACTTCTACCGCAACTGTGGCAGTTCTTCCCGAGGTTGAGGACGTTGATTTTGAACTAAATATGGAAGAACTCGAAATTACACGTCACCGTTCTGCAGGTGCAGGCGGCCAGCACGTAAATAAGACCGAATCGGCGGTAAGAATTATTCATATTCCTACCGGTATAACCGTTGACTGTCAAGACGAACGTTCGCAGATAAAAAATAAGGACAAGGCGCTCAAGATTATGAAAAGCCGTCTTGCCGATATGTATAACAGAGAAAAGGAACAGGCTGTTGCAAGTGAACGCCGTTCTCAAGTCGGTACGGGCGACCGAAGCGAAAGAATCCGTACTTATAACTATCCGCAGGGCAGAATAACCGACCACCGTATAGGTTTTACTATCCACTCGCTCGAAAACTTCCTAAACGGCAGAATGGACGATATGGTAGACGCGCTTATCTCAGCCGACAGAGCCGAAAAATTAAAAGCAGGTTTGGAATAATATAGCCGAAAAGAGTCGAACTAAAATCGTCCAAAAAGAATCTTTTCGGTAAAAACATTGCTTTATCACTCGATATACATTAGTATATCTTCGCTCTTCAGCTTCGTTTTTTCTCGAAAATTTTTCTTTTTGGATTGCTTTGCAAGTTTGAAATAGGAAGTTTTTCGATAGAACGAGAAAAACGAACGTAGGAATATGTCGATATTTCAAGTGAGTTTTGCGAAGTTATATCAAAAAATAACATTTCAAACCGAATTGAGTTCGACTCTTTTCGGCTATAGGTAACAAAAATGACTAAAAACATTGCAGTAATTCGCGGCGACGGAATAGGTCCCGAGATTATTGAACAGGCAATAAGAGTTCTTGACCGCGTTTCTGCGCTTTATGAACACAAATTCATATATACCGAAGTTGACATGGGCGGTTGTGCCATTGATAAATGGGGTTCACCGCTTCCCGAAGAAATGCTTGACAAGTGCACTCACTCCGACAGCGTTTTATTGGGTGCGGTAGGCGGAAACAAGTGGAACGACGTTCCTGCCGATATGCGTCCCGAAAAAGGATTGCTAAAACTTCGTGCAGGTATGGGCGTTTACAGTAACAACCGACCTGCAAAGATATGGCCACAGTTGGCAGATGCATCGCCTTTGAAAAAGGAAATTGTCGACAAAGGCATTGATTTTATCATTGTCAGAGAACTTATAGGCGGTATTTATTTCGGTGAACACAAAACCGAGGATTTTAATGGACAAGCAACAGCTGTTGACGTCCTTAGATATAGCGAAGATGAAATTGAGCGTATCGGAAGAATAGGTTTTGAAACCGCAAGGAAACGCAACAAAAAATTGTGTTCGGTTGAAAAAAGCAATGTTTTGGATTCGAGCAGACTTTGGAAAAAAGTTATGCACCGCTTGGCTTGCGAATACACAGACGTCGAACTTACCGACATGCTCGTTGACAACTGCGCCATGCAGATAGTAAAAAATCCTTCGCAATTTGACGTTATTGTTACCGAGAATATGTTTGGTGACATTTTATCCGACGAGGCTTCGATGATAACCGGCTCAATAGGCATGATACCCTCTTCGAGTCTCGGAAACACGTCATGCGGATTGTACGAGCCGATACACGGTTCTGCACCCGATATTGCAGGTCGTGATATTGCAAATCCCATCGGTGCGATTCTTTCGGCGGCAATGATGTTGCGTTACAGTTTTGATATGATTAAAGAGGCATACTGTATAGAAAACGCAGTTTCTGCTTATCTTGATTCGAACTACCGCACAGCGGATATTATGAGTGACGGAATGACACTTGTAGGTTGCAAAAAATGCGGTGACATTATTATAGAAAATCTTAGAAAGGAGTGAGCGGTTTTGCTGATTTCAGGTTCTGATATACTTATAAAAACTCTTATTGAGCAAGGGTGTGATACCGTATTCGGTTATCCGGGCGGACAGATTCTTAACGTTTACGACAGCCTGTACAAGCACCAAAATGAAATAAACCATATACTTACTGCTCACGAACAAGGCGCGGCACACGCCGCAGACGGATATGCAAGAACGACCGGCAAGGTAGGTGTTGTGATTTCCACATCGGGTCCCGGTGCTACCAATCTCGTTACCGGAATTGCGACGGCTTATCTTGACTCGATTCCTTTGGTTGCTATATGCGGAAACGTGCCTACCAACCAAATCGGTACTGACAGTTTCCAAGAAATAGATATTACGGGTATTACTCTTCCGATTACCAAGCATAATTACTTTGTAGGCGACGTCAACGAACTTGCCGACACGGTGCGCGAGGCATTTTCACTTGCAATATCGGGAAGACCCGGTCCCGTGCTTATTGATATTCCCAAGGACGTACAAATCGCTTTATGCGAATACGCACCTAAATCCCCTGCTATGCCTTTCGAGGCGTTTGCGGCGAAAGACATTCGTATAAAAGAAGCGGCAGAACAGATTAATTCCGCAAAACGTCCCTTTATATATTTTGGCGGCGGTATTGTTTCGGCAAACGCACAAGAAGAAATGTTACTCCTTGCCGAAAAGATAGACGCGCCGTTGGGTTGCTCTATGATGGGACTTTCCTGCATTCCCACCGACCACCCAAGATTTCTCGGCATGCAAGGCATGCACGGACATTATGCATCTTCTATGTCTATGCACAACGCAGACCTTATTATTGCTTTGGGTGTTCGTTTCAGCGACAGAGCAACGGGCAACCGCGAAAAGTTCGCACGTGCTGCGAAGATTATACATATTGATGTTGACGGTTCAGAACTTTCGAAAAACGTTAGCGCATATTGTGGCTTACGTGGAGACTTAAAGCAAACCTTAATTAAACTGTTACCCTTGATTAGCGATTCCAAAAAGCCGTTATGGCAAGAAAAAATCGCCTCGTTCAGAAGCGAAGAAGCAGAATATTCCGATAAACGCGACGGGTTGACACCTAAAAACGCACTTGCGACCATCAACAAATACCTTGCCGAAAATACTGCAGTTGCAACCGATGTGGGACAGCACCAGATATGGTCGGCTCAATATCTTAAATTCTCGAAAGAGCGCCGTTTTGTTACAAGCGGAGGACTTGGAACAATGGGGTTCGGTTTAGGCGCGGCGATTGGCGCATCGTTCGGAACTAAAGAAAGATGTGTTCTTGTTACAGGCGACGGCAGTTTCGGAATGAGTTTGCAAGAACTTGCAACCGCCGTTACTTACAACGTTCCGATAGTAATTATTGTTATGAACAACGGTGTTCTCGGAATGGTACGCCAGTGGCAGACATTATTCTTTGATAAACATTACTCGCACAGCATTCTCGAACGCAAAACCGACTTTGTTTCACTTGCACGTGCATTCGGAGCAGACGGAAAGACGGTTTCAACAGTTGATGAACTTGACAAGGCGTTGCAAACCGCATTTAACACCAATGGTCCGTTTGTCATCGACTGTGCGATAGACAAAGACGAGTTCGTTCTCCCTATGCTTCCGCCGGGTGGCAGTATGGACGACATAATCGTAAAGGTAGGTGGCTGATATGAACAGATATACATTAGCGGTTCTTGTTAGAAACCAATCCGGTGTTCTTAACAGAGTCACAAGCATGTTCAGACGCCGTCAGTTCAATATTAATGCACTTACCGTTAGCGAGACCGAATCGAGCGATTTTTCGAGAATTACCGTCGTTTTCGACGGTGAGGAAACCTATAAGCAACAACTTGTCAACCAACTTTACAAGTTGCCCGACGTGTGCTCTATTAAGGAATTTAATTCCGACAACTCAATAAGTTGCGAACTATTGCTTATAAAAATCCAAAACAACCCGGAAACGCGCGAAGACGTGCGCAATGCAGCAGAAGCGTTCGGCGCGGTCTACGTTGATTATTCAAAAGATTCGGTAATGCTTCGTCTTGCCGACAATTCGGGTAAAATTGATGATTTTATCAATTTAATGCGTGATTATACAATTGTCGAGATTTGCAGAACCGGTAGCGTATGGCTCGAAAAAGGCAGTAACACTATTAGACAGACGATTAATTTTTGACGAATTTTTGTGCTATAACTAAGCAAGGAAATATTTATAAACAGTTCGATAAATAAGAATTTGGAGGAAGG
>JAZRUB010000033.1:0-2062 GCA_045652305.1 Eubacteriales bacterium | reverse complement strand
AATGAAAAACCGTTTTTTTTCCACCAAGAGCGAAGCGAAAAAAGAGAGCGCGAGAGAAAAATTTTTTTAAAATTTTCCCTCTCGCGAAACTTCTTTATGATTAAATATTAAAGCGAATCAATAGATGCGCGGAGTTTCTCTGCAAGTTCTTTGAATTTCGCCAACTTTTCTTTTTCGGCGTTTACAACCTTTTCGGGCGCTTTTGCCACGAATTCGGCGTTGCCTAACTTACCTTCTGCGCGTTTGATTTCGTTCTCTACGTTTGCGAGTTCTTTTGTAAGACGTTCTCTTTCTGCTTCGGTATCAACGATATCGGCAAGCGGAAGGAAGATTTCACAAGCGTTTGTAACGATTCTGACCGTACCTTCATCGTCGCACTTATCTACAACGGTGATGCCCGATGCAGATGCAAGACGTGTGAAGAAGGGTTCTTTATCGGCAAAAAGTTCCTTTTCTGCCGTTGCGATAATGACGTTTGCAAGGCGTTTGGGCGGAACGTTCATTTCTGCGCGTCTGTTTCTGATAGCGCGGATCGCGGTGAGCATAATATCCATATTGCGCTCTGCCGACGGGAAATTAAGTTCTTCCTTAACCTCGGGATAGTCGGAAATCATAATGCTTTCGCCCTTATGAGGCAAGGAAAGCCAGATTTCTTCGGTGATAAACGGCATAAAGGGATGCAACAACTTCAAAGTGTTCGAAAGCACGTAGGTGAGTGTGCATTGAGCCGCGAGGTTGGATTTGGTGTCCTTTTCTGCAAGGCGAGGCTTAACAAGTTCGATATACCAGTCGCAGAATACGTCCCAAATGAAGTCATAAAGCTTCGAAACGGCGATACCGAGCTCGTATCTGTCGATATTTTCGCGTACTTCGCCTACCAAACGGTTGTAAAGCGAAAGAACCCATTTATCTTCTTCGGCAAGTACAGACGTATCGATATTATCGGTGTCGCAATCTCTGTCGAGATTCATCATAACGAATCTTGCGGCGTTCCAAATCTTGTTCGCGAAGTTTCTCGACGCTTCGAATCTTTCGTCGGAGATACGCATATCGTTTCCGGGGCTGTTACCCGTCGCGAGAGTGAATCTCAACGCGTCTGCGCCGTAGGTTTTGTTAACTTCAAGCGGGTCTATACCGTTGCCGAGCGATTTCGACATCTTTCTGCCGAGTGCGTCACGTACAAGACCGTGAATAAACACGTCGGTAAACGGCTTTTTGCCGGTGTGCGCAAGTCCCGAGAAAATCATTCTCGAAACCCAGAAGGTAATAATATCGTAACCCGTAACAAGTGTGTTTGTCGGGTAGAAACGCTTCAAATCAGGTGCGTTTTCATCGGGCCAACCCATTGTAGAGAACGGCCAGAGTGCGCTGGAGAACCAAGTATCCAAAGTATCGGGGTCTTGGCGCATCGGTTTTCCGCATTTCGGACAGGTTGCGCTTGATTCTTTGGTAACTACCAACTCACCGCAGTCGTCACAATAGAACGCAGGAATACGGTGTCCCCACCAAAGCTGACGCGAAATACACCAGTCGCGGATGTTTTCCATCCAGTGCAAATAGTTTTTGGAAAATCTGTCGGGGATGAAACGGATATCGCCCGTCTTTACCGCTTCGACAGCAGGAACTGCAAGAGGTTTCATCGAAACGAACCATTGCTTAGAAACCATCGGTTCAATAACGTGGTGGCAACGGTAGCAGGTGCCTACGTTGTGGGTAAGAGGCTCAACCGACTTCAAAAGACCTGCTTCCTCAAGGTCTGCAAGAATGGCCTTGCGTGCCTCGGTTGTGGTCATTCCTGCGTACTTGCCGCAATCAAGAACCTCGGGCTCGCCTACTGCCGCGGTGCCGCGTGCAAGGATTTCCTCGTATTCTGCCTTGTCGGAAGCACCCGTCATTTTGCCGTCGTAGGTGAATACGCGTACCAAGGGCAGATTGTGGCGCTGTCCTACCTCGTAGTCGTTGGGGTCGTGCGCGGGAGTAATCTTAACCACGCCGGTACCCTTGGTCATATCTGCGTGCTCGTCGCACACGATAGGAATTTCTTTGTTTATAAGCGGCAAAA
>JAZRUB010000032.1:0-11518 GCA_045652305.1 Eubacteriales bacterium | reverse complement strand
ACCAGCAGAAAAATACTATTTCTTCGGTGAAGATGGTTCATTCCGCAATGGTATCTATACAGATGAAGATGGCATTTACTACTACGAATCAGGTAAACGCGTGTTTGCAGGTCTTGTAAAAGTAGGCGACGATTACTACTTCTCCGGCTTTGAAGGCGAATTGGTAGTAAACAAAGTTCACTATGCATGGAATACCAGCTGCGACCTTGAACCCGGCAAGTACGAGTTCGGTGCAGACGGTAAGATGCTTAACGGTATCGTAGAAAAAGACGGCAAGTACTATTACTACGAAAACGGTGCAGGCGCAGAAAAGGGTCTTATCTACTTTAACGGTTATTACTACTTCACCCAGTACGGCGGTGAATTGATAACCAACCGTAGCTTCTATGTATGGAACACCAACGGCTTGTTAATCGAAACCACTTACACCTTCGACGAATACGGTCGTATCGTTGGCTAATTAAGGGTCACGGTTAAAGCACAAGCTAACGCCGAATAACAAACATAACTCAAACAACCGCAGCAAATTCGCTGCGGTTGTTTTTATGTAGCAACAAGAATCATTGACATTTCGGTTGGGAAATGATATCATATCACAAAACAAAGCATGTGGGGTATTGTTATGAAAAACACACAAGCAGAGAGCCAAAATACAGCAAACAAATTTCTTGCTCATGGCGTCGACCTTTCTTATTGGAACGTGGTAATCACCGATAACGATGTTCTTATTCACTCGCGCGTTGACTTTAAAAAGATGAAGGCTGACGGATGTCAGTTCGCTATTTTGCGTATAGGCTACGAAGCTCGCGCCACTCGTAAAGCGACCATGGATACTGCGTTTGTTGAGTATTATAAACGTGCACGCGAGGCGGGAATGCCTTTGGGCTTGTATTTCTATGCCCTTGCCACCACGAGAGAGGGCGCGATTGCCGATGCAAAATGGGTAATCGACGTTGTCGAAAAGAATAACATGTATTTTGAATATCCCCTTTATTATGATATAGAAACCGAGGAACATATCGCGCTTCCATCTTCCCCCATGGAAGAACTTTGCCTTGGCTGGTGCGAAACTATAAAAGCGGCAGGTTATTTCCCCGGAATATACGGTGGCGGTACGCAGGTTATCGATAAGCTTTCCGACTCTTTTAAATCAAAATATGAGCTTTGGTATCCTTGGTATAAATCCAACTACGAAGATAACCAATTCAATTATGATTCACACGATGAAAGCGATTACTGCGGAATGTGGCAGTATGCTTGTTTCGGTCACTACGATGGCGTGGCAAGTACCTCGCTTGACAGAAATATTTGCTACAAAGACTACCCTGCAATAACGAGGAAGTACGGTTATAACAATTACAGCACCTATGTTACGGGCGCAAATCCCGTTTCGAAGTCGTATAAATCGGGTAAATATTACCAACACTATTCGAGCATTACGCTTACGGGCGATGGCAGAACCGATGTCGTCGCTATTGCGCTTTCGCAACTTGGTTATAAGGAAAGCGATACCGCAGATAACCTAACGGGCGTTGTAAGCGGAAAAGGCAACAACTATACCGAATTTAACTATAACATGGGCGACTGGGGAATAGGTTACGGCGGAGACGGTTGGGTTTCCTGTGCTGCTTTTGTTTCTTGGGTTTTGCTTCAATCGGGTTGTACAAATCAAAATTCTATCAAGGACTGGACCCGTTACCACATGGGTGACGCAAACTATATATGGCGCGGAGTAAGCTGTCCATTTTGGGCTAATCAGCTCAGACAGACGGGTTATTTTAAAGATTCTCAGCACAGAGGCGGTAGTTATAAGCCTCAATCGGGAGACCTTATATTCTACTCGGACGACGGCAACGGAGAATCTCACATCGGCATAGTTGTTTATTCGGATGATGCCAACGTTTACACCGTAGAGGGCAACACCAGCGAGAAATCGGGACTCGAGTCGTCGGGATGCGGTGTATTTTTCAAGAGCTATGCTCTAACTTCTTCTTATATAACCGGCTACGGCGTACTTCCTTATAAGGTAAATGAAAATATATCAAAGATAGATTACAGCTGTTCTAATCCTATGCTTGGAATATATATTGCCGAAAAAGAAAAGAAAGTATTTAAAACCGAAACATTTGAAGAAGAAATAGCAGTAATGCCGAGATTTACTATGTTTGAGGTAAATCACGTTTCTTCCGACGGATGTTTGGCGGTGACTTATACAAACGATAACGGCGAAAACATTACAGGCTATATCGTTAACGATGAAAACAGAGTTGTTCAAATTACTCGGAAATAACAAAACAAACCTACTCGATTTTCGAGTAGGTTTGCTTTTTTGTATGTACTTAGTTAATCGCAATTTCTTGGAGGATTTGGAAGCATTTTTCGGTGTTGTTGGTTTCGGAGCATTGGATAGCGAGAACGGCGTTAGAATCGGGAAGTACGATTGACAACTGACCGTATGCACCGTCTGCACGGAATGCACCCTTTCGTTGTTCGACCATCCAGAATTGATAACCGTAGCTTCTCGACCAAGGTTTCGGTCCCCATGCTTCTATTTTGCGAGTCGATGCTTGTTCTACCCAATCACTCGAAACGATTTGTTCACCGTTGTAAACGCCTTTGTTTAGGTAAAGAACACCTAATTTCATCATATCCTTAATATCAAGGTACAAACCGCTTCCGCCAAAGGGGACACCGTTACAGTCGGTTTCCCATACGGGAAATCCCATATCGAGTTTGGTGAAAAGGTTTTTGTAGGCGTATTTCAAAATAGGTTCACCTAACGCACGTTGCGCCATATAGAGAGCTAAATGCGTGTCGGCATTGGAGTATACGAACTTCTCGCCGGGGGTGTTTTGAAGCGGTTTTGAAAGCATGTAGGCAACGCAATCGGGGAATCCTTCGCCCTGACGTCTGCCCGGGTCCATCAAAAATGCAGAACCGAATCCCGAACTCATGGTAAGAAGATGGCGAAGCTCGATGTTTTTGACATTTTCATCGGTAATAACCGATTCATATTCGGGGTAGAGGTCTACAAATTTATCGTCGAGCTTTAGTTTTCCTGCATCAATCGCCATGCCGACGATGGTTGAAATAAAGCTCTTTGTGTGCGAGTATATCAATCTCGGCTTTGCAGGAACAAATCGGTGTTCTATAACGGTTTCGCCGTTTTGGTAGAGCACAATTGCTTCAACACCCGTATTGTCGTTTTTGTATGCCTCGATAAGTGCTTCGGTTCTTTTTTTCATGTTTAATCTCCTTTTTTTAATCGAAATATCCTTTGTATTCAATCGAAACCTTGCTGTCGGGGAAAAGGTGAGAATATAGGTCTATAAAATAATCGTCGGTCATGCTTGCGATATAGTCCACGACAATTTGGTTCGGTTCGGTTTCGGTGTAAGGGGTTGTGCGTTTAAAGTATGGCTTGTCGATAAACTTGATGTGATGCTTGAAAATCGGGGAATCATAGTTTTGCTTAATAAGGTCGTCAAGCATACGGTAATATATATCGTTCATCATCGGGCGAACGGTATTTTCCAAAACCGAAGCAACCGCACCCGTGGTGTAGATTTGCTCGTAATTATCGTTTTTTGCTTTTTGTAGCGCGGAAAAATGCGCTTCGTCCATTTTTATATATGGCTTGCCGTAACTATGGGTGACTATATTGACGGATAGGTTATTTATAATTTCGGAATTGAGCTTTCCTATCGCGCCGTCATCAAAAGCTTCGGTTTCGCTTAGCTTTGCGCGTTCGGCATCTTGGCGGTCCTTGCCAAGATATGCGATTATGTCGGAGATTCGCACTACGCATCCCTCAAGTGTGTCGGGAATAAGCTTTTTTACGTTTGCTTTGTCATTATAGCAAGATTCTATTTTTTCGTCAAATTCGTCAAAGCTGTTTATTGCCGACGGCGTATACTCTAAAAGCTCCATTTCGCCATCATGCGAGGCGATGCCATTTAAGGTTTGCAGGGTTATGTTTAACGGGAAAATCTTGTCAAGAACGCGAACCGAGTGTATGTTGTGACTGAAATGTCTGCCTGTGTTTTCGAAATACAAAATGTCGAGATAGCTTTCGCCCTTGTGCCCGAACGGAGTGTGACCGATATCATGCCCAAGCGCGATTGCTTCGATGAGGTCTAAATTTAGATTAAGCGCTCTGCCGATAGTTCTTGCAATGCGCGAAACAAGCTGAACGTGAAGCGCACGTCTGGTAATATCGTCGTTTTTATAAAACGAAAACACCTGTGTTTTGTCTGCATAACGGTTGTAGAAAGGGCAGTGCAGAATCTTTTCGGCATCACGTATGAAAGCCGAACGAAGAACCGTCGCTTGGTCGTGCGAGTTGTCGCGTCTCTGCGCTTTTTCGTCACTAAACGCCATATCGGGGCGGGTATTGTTTTTTATGTCGGAATTAATAAGATTTACTATATCATCGGGTAATTTCTCGTAATTCATTTCGTCACCTCCGATAGGTAGAGTATATCAAATTTTTCGACGATAAGCAAGTATATTGCATTTTGTTTTTTTCTATGGTAAAATACCGCGAGAAGAGAAATGGGGGAGGCATACATGGACACCTATGAGATTATTGCACAGGCGATAGGTATTGTCGCTATGGCATTAAATATACTTTCTTTTCAGCAAAAGGTTCAACGCAACATTATAATAATGCAGTTTTTCGGAGCATCGCTTTTTGCTGTGAATATGTTTATGATTGGCGCTACTGTCGGTGGTTTTTTGAATCTTTTGGGCGCGTTACGCGCGATAGTTTTTGCGAACAAGGAAAAGTTTCGTGCGGATAAGATAATATGGGTACATTTTTTCAACGCTATGTATCTTGTGTCATATATAGTCACTTTTGCAGTATTCGGAAAAGAACCTACTTTTATTAATTTCGTTATCGAGTTTTTGCCGATAATCGGCATGGTCGCCTCGGGAATCGGGTTTTATCTTTCGGAGGCAAAAACAGTACGTAAGTTAGGACTTGTAAGTTCTCCTTCATGGCTTGTTTATAACATTTATAATATGGCAGTAGGCGGAATCATCTGCGAAATTCTGGCAATGGTGTCTATTGTTATCGGTATGATAAGACATGATATGAAAAAGCAAGAGAAATAAGTTTATTATAAAACAAAACAAGTTTCCGTTTTTGGAAACTTGTTTTTATTTTATACCAATTCTGCGATACCGCAAGTAGGCGCGACGGTTAAACGGACAGCATCTTTATCTTCGATATTGACTGAAAATCCGTTTGCGTTAAGCGAAGTTAAGCTTTCGTTATAAGCAATTTCGGGGCGGTTGTTTTCTTCGCTCAAGTGGGCAAGCATGAACGATTCGCACCCATAACGCACAAGATAAGGAAGAAGCTTAGCACAAAGTGTATTGGAAAGATGACCAAAATCACCCAAAATCCGTTGCTTGAGCTGATATGGATAACTTCCGTTATTAAGCATTTCAATATCGTGGTTTGATTCTATAAGTACACGCTTGCAACCCGAAAGTCCGCGAAGTACACCTTCGGAAAGATGTCCTATATCGGTAAAATAACCAATCTTCTCATCTCCCGTGCGGATGCGGAATCCAACGCTTCCGCGCGAATCATGCGGGGTGGAGATAGGGCAGATTGCGGTGTCTTTAAGTTCAACGACGTTGCCCGACGTGAGAACTAACGGGCTTTTATATGACGGCATGTGCTGAGCTATGTAATCGCAACTTTTTTCGGGAACATATATCGGCATTTTGAAATACTTTGTTATGGTATCAATACCTTTAATATGGTCGCTGTGTTCATGCGTGATGAATATTGCGTTTATATTCGAAAGACTTGTGCCTAATTGCTTTAGCGACTGTTCTATCGCGCGTGCAGACACTCCGCAGTCTATCAAAAATTCATCTTTGCCGTATTTAATGTAACTGCAATTTCCCTTTGATGAGGAAAATAGGGTGTAAATTTTTGCTTTGTTCATTTAACGGTTATTCAACTCTTAATTTCGTTTTCGTTAATCAAAACAGCACCGTATGGGCGGATTGAGCATATTTTGCAACTGCCGTCGCCAAATACTGCTTCGATTGTATTCTTGTAATTTGTAACGTCTGCGGTTTTTACGTATGCCTGAATAGTTCCTGCAAAACCACCGCCGTGAACACGGCAAATCGCACCGAAACGCTCGGTGACGGCAAGTGCAAGGGCTAATCCCTGAGTGTTGACGTTGCTTTTTGAATAGATGTTTTGCAATAGCTTGAACGAGGAATCTCCCGATTGCTTCACCATTTCAAGATACGTGTTAAAATCGTCATGCTCGAGTGCATCTTTTTGCATATCAACCCGACGGTTTTCGCCAAAATAGTGCAGTGCACGCAAAATCGCCCTATCGCTAACGAGCGAACGCAGATAACGTATTCTGTTTATAAAGTCACTTTCGTCGCAGGCGCGAAGCGTCGTTTTGCCCATAAGTGTGGCAATCGAGTGCATTTCTGCAGGTATAGAAGCGTAATCCTCGGCAAAGTGGGCGTGGTTGCCGCCTGCGTTTATAATACAAAGGCTGTAGCCGTAGTTAGTTAAATCAAAATCGATTTTCTTGATTTTTGGATTTTCGCCGTTTTCGAAATCTATCCAGAGGCAACCGCCTGATGAGCACGCAACTTGGTCCATCAAACCGCAAGGCTTGCCGAAATATTCATTTTCTGCGTATTTACCCGCTTTTGCAAGCTCTATAGCAGGGACCTCTCCGTTGTTGTAAAACTCCGACATGATATAAGCGCACATAACTTCAAAAGCCGCAGATGACGACAACCCCGAACCTGTCATGATGTCGCTTGCCGTGCAGGTACAAAAACCTCCGACTTTGTATCCGTTTTTGTTGAAATAGTCGGCTATTCCCTTGATTATGGCAGAGGAACTGCCCTTGCGAACGTTATCTTTGGAGGGAGAAGAAATATCAATAATATCTTCGCGGTAGTGAGCGGATTTTATTTTCACAGCCAACGTATCTATCTTTGCGGCGATAGCGATAATATCGATATCAACCGATGCGGCAAGGGCACGGCCGTTGTTGTGGTCGGTATGGTTGCCCGAAAGCTCGGTTCTGCCGGGCACCGAAAACAAAGATACGTCCATGTTGCCGTAAATCTCAAGAAATTCGTCGGCAAGTTTCAAAATACGAGATTTTTGGTTAGCAATATCTTTTGACGGATATAGCATTTTGATTGTTTTGTCCCAATATCCGCTATTGATTCTTTGGACCAACTCACGAAGTTGCATGATTGTTATTCCTTTTCTACAATCTTTTCTATTTCGCAAATGTAAACGGTGTGGTAATCGTTGTTATAGTGTTTTTCTATATCGTCAGACAAAAATGCATTAGGGTTCAATTTACCTGCGTAAATCTTTTTGCCGTAAATAATTCGTGTGGCTTCTTCAAACCCTACGTTTCCGTCATTATTGAACGGGGTAAGGTTGGCAAGCGAGATTTTATCGCAATCTCTGCCGCTTTTTGTTCCGCAAAGCTTAAGGGAATCGCGTTGTTCTTCACCGAAAAAGGAAATCGAAATCTTGTCGCTTTCCTCGGTAAATTCATGAGTGTAGCGTTGCGGTCGGACAAAACAGATAAACACGTTTTTGTTCCAAAGTACGCCCAAAGCACCCCAACTTGCAGTCATGGTATTAATACTTCCGTCGCGCTTTGCCGCGCTGATAAGCATCCATTTTTTGCCGATGTCGGAAAACACCTCGGTAGACAGTGTTTCGGGATTTACTTCTTTGAAACTCATATATAACACCTCTTAATATATTGCATAAAGAAATATGTCCCACGCAGGAACGTACTCCTTTTTTCGCAGAAAAAATTTGTATTTAAAGTTATGTTTCCGTAGTAAAAGCGGAATTTCTATAATATCCTCCGCGCGATGATAAAGTGCCACGCAAATGTTCGGTTTACAGCAGTACAACGTGTTTACCGCACCGCAAATAACTTCTTCGTCCATGCCCTCGGCATCTATTTTTATACTGCCTACCGTAACTCCGTTAGACGAGATATTCGTAAAATTACAAAACTCGTCAACCGAAACACATTCAATAAAATCGCCATTGCCGTCCGCGTGAGAAGCGCGACCGCCACCCGATGCGAAACTGATTTTTCCGCTTTTTTGTCCTACTGCCGCGTTTATGCCGATACAATCACGTACGTTTTGCGTATTCGAAAGAAATTTGCGATATGTCACCATATCGGGTTCGAATGCGACGATATCTTTATATTCATCGCTGTGCGATACAAATTCCAAAACAGTATCGCCATCGTAAGCCCCGATGTCTATGTGACGTGCGCTGTGTTTATAAAAAGCCTCGGGTGAAGAAATATCGTTTCCTACATCGAGATAAGTCATATCGCCTGTGACGTTATATTTCAAAATATTCAAAAATATTTCTTTTGATTCCTCGTCGGAAAGCATTTCGTATACGCGTTCGAACTTTTCTTCGTTTTGAAGAATAAATTTCTTGTCACATACTCCATCGCCGAAAACAGGCAAATTCGGAGAAACGATACGATGCGTTTTTGCCAAATCTTTTAAAAAGTGAGCCTTTTCGCCCTCTAACCCAAAGCATAGCACAAGACACAGCGGACCGTGCAGTTTAAATGCCTCGGTAATAGAAATAACGGTGTATCCCAAAAATTCCTGACCGCGCACAAAACCGTCCGAGGCGACTACGCCTTTTATTTTTATGCCGTTTTCGTTAAGATAAGAATATATCTTCTCCGCACCGTTGCCCATTCCGTACAGAAATATAGGCTTTTCTTCGGCAGAGAGGGAATCGCATACAGAAACGAGAGGTTCGATTATTTCGCGAATCATAAATCTTCCTCGACGTGGCTTTTGAATCCTTCGCCAAATACGCTTGTTGCTTTTGTAACTATCATAAATGCATCGCAATCTTCTTGACGGACCAATTCACGCGCGCGGGGGAGTGAACGCATTTTCAATACGCACATCAAAACCTTTTTGTCCTTGCCCGTGTATGCGCCGTTGCCGTAAAGATAGGTAACACCTGCTTCAAGCTCTTCGAGCAGACGTTTTGCGATTACTTCATCGCGTTGGCTTATAATATAAACCATTCTCGCTTCGTCGGAACCGTAAAGAACTGTATTAAGCACCGCCATCTGAACAAATACGCCCAAACCCGCATAAAGAGCCTTGTCCATGTCCCCGAAAACGAAGCCCGAAATAAGACAAATTACACCGTCGATGGAAAGAAAAATCGCACCTGTAGAAACGTGACGGAATTTCAATCGCAGTAATTTTACTATAATATCGCTACCGCCTGTCGTTGCTCCGCCTTTAAAAACAAGACCTATACCGACCGAAGCAAGCACACCGCCTGCAACACAGGCAAGCAACGGATTATAAGTAATCGTGGGAACATACTCTTCAAATATGTTCATTGCCAACGAACTCAACCCCAACGAAAATAACGTCGGCAAAAGTATTTTCACACCGAGCTTCCATACGCCTGCAATAATAATCGGTATGTTGAAAATAATCACCCAAGTACCGGTAGGAAGAATGTCGGTAATACCGCCAATGATTATGGCTATACCCGAAATTCCGCCCGGCGCAAGGTCGTTAGGGTCCAAGAAAAGCGCGACCCCTGCGGCAAATATTATACTGCCGATGGTGTAAGATATGAAGTTTTTTACAGATTGCGGAATGGCATTTTTCATTAAGTCACCTTATTTGGATTCGTGATAATAATAATCAAGCTCGGTGTTAAGCATCATAACCGTCGAAACGACACCGTACCCATTTTCGTCATCAACTATAATTAATTCGACCGTATAAAAAAGCTCGTTTACACGTGCAACGTAAGTGCAACGCAAAGCATTGTCCATACCTTCGATTTTGGATTTCTCTACGCCGTTTAAATTCGTAAGTTCGTGTCCTACAGTTAAAAACTGCTTTTCGAGCGTTTCATAAAACGCATCATCGGGGAGTGCAGAATCAACGTGTTCCGGATGTATGTATTCAAGCATTGCCGTTTCGTCGCGAATCAGTAATGCCGATATGAATTTTGTCGATAACTCGTCAGCGCGTTGGTAATCGTTTCCGCATGAAGTCAGCAAGATTACCGAAATAAGCGCAAGAAGTATTGCTAAAAAACGTTTCATGAATTTATTGTTCCTTATTAATATCGTAAGTGCCCAAACAATGACGTTTAACTAAAACGTAATCGGTTGCGGTTATGTCGGTTTGATTGTTTACGGCCATGGCATAAAACTGTGACTTGTTTGGTGTAAACGTACCCAAGCAAGTGCGTTTTACCAAAACGTAGTCGGTTGCGTTTATTTCGCCGTTTCCGTCTCCGTCACCGCGTACAACGGTGGTTAGTTTGGTGTTACCGCCATTTGTGAGTATATGTCCTGTGCCTACGTATCCCTCGGTCACGCGGTTGCCGTTTTTGTCGATAAGGTACATTGTACCGATTTCAGAAAGAAACTCCGAAACGGTGGTTTTTTCGGGAATGTACATCAAGCAGTTGTCTTTAACTACGTATCCTAACTGCTCGGGGTTAAAATCCGACATCCCTTTTTCAAGTGCGACCGCTTTTGTGTCACCGCTTCCGCTAATAATAACATTACTGCCGTCTATGGCAATAACCGAAGCGGAGGGGATTGAAAACGAACCGATAGAGCCTTCGCTCGCAATAACCTCAAACGGCACCGACACTAAAAGTGAATTGCCGGAAATAAGCGCCTCTGCTTGTGTAAGAGATTCGCAATGCAGAGCCGCGAAGCGAAGTGTATATTTGCCCGTAGCTTCGTCGTAGGAGCACATCTGCTCCCATGAGTTGTAGGGCATATCGGACATAAACACGTCCATTTGAGATTCTTGGTTATTTGTAATAACAGGCTTAAAAACCGTTTTGTCGTAATCTAGAACAAACTCCAAAGCGATTATACCATCCGTGTCGCCAAGGTTAGTTGCTTTAATATCGGCATAATAAAACCCGTTTTCGTAGGCGATATCGCCGTTTACAAACTCAATGGCAAGTTTTTGAGCCTCGCTGTATGCGACCACGGGCAAAGTCCCGCCAAAACCCGACATCGGAGTATAATTATCATCGGCAAGAATAGCAATAATATCTTCGTTTTTTATACCGAAATCAAAACTGCCTGCCTTGATAACCGTAAAAGGGATATTTAACACTAAATCTCCGACCGAATCGATATAATAGTCCTGCGAATCGGAAATGGCAAAACGAAAATGATAAGCCCCGTTTTCGCTTGAATGATAGCTCATCTGCTCCCACTTGTTTGGAAGCGTTGTGATGACGGCATCCATTTCTTTTCCGCTTTCGGTGTTTACGGTATATTTGGGAGAAAGATAATCTTCATCATAATCCAGATTCCAATCTTTAATAATCTTATCCTGATCAAATCTTAAAAAGTATTGTTGTGCGCGTTCTTTGGAAACCTGATAATTATCCATGTTTCATTTCTCCTAATTCTCATCACTCATAAAAACG
>JAZRUB010000031.1:0-4552 GCA_045652305.1 Eubacteriales bacterium | reverse complement strand
CTTATTCCGCGTCTTTACGACGTCACTTCGGGCGTAGTTTCGGTCGGCGGTGAAGACGTTAAGAATTACGACATAAAAACTTTGCGTGATTCTGTCGCGATGGTTTTGCAGAAAAACGTACTTTTCTCGGGCACAATCAAGGAAAATCTGCGTTGGGGCAATGAAAATGCCACCGATGAAGAAATGAAACAGGCTTGTATTTCGGCTTGTGCTGACGAGTTTATTTCTACATTCCCCGACGGATATGACACCTATATCGAACAGGGCGGCAGCAACGTTTCGGGCGGACAGAAGCAACGTCTTTGTATCGCACGTGCATTACTTAAAAACCCGAAAATTCTCATTCTCGACGACTCGACAAGCGCCGTCGATACAAAAACCGATGCAATGCTCCGTCAAAGCATGGCGGAAAGCATCCCCGGCACGACAAAAATCATTATTGCTCAGCGTATTTCCTCGGTTCAGGAGTGCGACAGAATAATCGTCATCGACAACGGTGAAATAAATGGTGTCGGCACACATGACGAATTACTTGAAAGCAATGTAATTTACAAGGAAGTTTACGAATCGCAAATGAAAGGAGATGACAAAGAATGAGCCAAGACAGAAAAGAGTCCATGCCCCAAGAGCCGCCTATGCGACCGGGCAGGGGCGTACATATCCCCGGTCAAAAACTTGACGTTAAGACCGTAAAGCGTGTATTGAAATACCTACTCGCATATAAATGGCGTTTGGTCGTGGTTGTTCTTTGTATCATCTTCAGCGCACTTGCAGGTGTTTACGGCTCGATGTTCCTAAAAACACTTGTCGACGTTCATATTGCCGACCTTATTGATGCAGGCGGAGACCCCGACTTTTCGGGATTGGCAGAGGCGATAATTACCCTCGCGGTCGTTTACGTGTTAGGTGCTTTTTCGACTTTTGCATACAACCGTATTATGACGGTCGTTTCGCAGGGTGTGCTCAAAGACATACGAAACACCATGTTTGCAAAGATGCAGACACTCCCGATTAAATATTTCGACACCCATTCTTTCGGTGACACGATGAGCCGTTACACCAACGACACCGACACCTTAAGAATGATGATTTCGATGAGTATTCCTCAGATATTCTCTTCACTCTGTACCGTCATCTCGGTTTTCTTCGCGATGGTCACGACAAGTGTGCCTCTTACGGTGTTTGTTCTGATTTCGGCATTGCTTACCATGCTTCTCGTTAAAACCATCGGCGGAAAAAGCGGTAGTTTCTTCGTAAAACAGCAACGCTCTGTCGGTAAAGTGAACGGATATATCGAAGAAATGATAAACGGACAGAAGGTCGTTCAGGTTTTCTGCCGCGAGGAAAAAACCAAGGAAGAATTCGAAAAACTCAACAACGAGCTTTGCGAAAACGCAAAAAGCGCAAATATTTTCGCGAATATTTTAGGTCCGATTTCAAACAACTTGGGTCATTTGCAATATATCCTCGTTGCAACCTTGGGCGGTCTGCTTGTGCTTTTAACGACTACCGACAACGTAGGCGGACTTCTTGCACTTACCGCAGGCGGTTTGATTTCGTTTTTGCAACTTTCCAAAAACTTTACAAACCCGATAAATCAGGTTACTCAGCAACTCAACTCGATAATAATGGCTCTTGCAGGTGCAAAGCGTATTTTCGAACTTATGGACGAAATTCCCGAAGCAGACGAGGGCGATGTTACTCTCGTAAATGCCGAATATAACGAAAAAGGCGAACTGAAAGAATCCGAAAACCGTACGGGTATCTGGGCATGGAAAGAACAACTCCCCGACGGAAGTTGCAAATTGACCTTGTTAAAAGGCGACGTCCGCATGGCAAACGTCGATTTCGGCTACACACCCGAAAAGACGGTACTTCACAACGTGACTCTTTATGCCGAACCGGGTCAAAAGGTTGCGTTTGTCGGTGCGACGGGCGCAGGTAAGACAACAATTACCAACCTTATAAACCGATTCTACGATATTCAAAACGGCAGTATCACCTACGACGGAATAGATATTTCGCGCATAAGAAAAGCCGATTTGCGTTATTCGCTCGGCATGGTTCTTCAGGACACTCATTTGTTTACGGGTACGGTTATGGAAAATATCCGTTACGGCAGACTTGACGCAACCGACGAAGAATGTATTGCGGCGGCAAAATTAGCGAATGCCGACGGATTTATATCGGTTCTTCCCGACGGTTACAATACGTTACTTTCTGGTGACGGAAGCGGACTTTCGCAAGGACAGCGTCAGTTGCTCGCCATTGCGCGTGCTGCGGTTGCCGACCCGCCCGTTATGATACTTGACGAGGCGACGTCAAGCATCGACACACGTACCGAATCGATAGTTCAAAAAGGTATGGACAGCCTTATGAAAGGCAGAACCGTTTTCGTAATAGCGCACAGACTGTCAACGGTGCGTAATTCCGACGTTATCATGGTGCTCTCTGCAGGCGAAATTATCGAACGCGGAAACCACGAAAAGCTAATTAACGAAAAAGGTCAGTATTACCGCCTATATACAGGCGCATTTGAGCTTGATTAATTTCAAAAAGCGGTTGATTTTTGGATAAAGATGTGCTTTAATGTAGGTAATCTATTAAAGATATAGAAAAGGAGAACGTTATGTTCAAAATAGGTACAGTAAACATCGACACTTCGCACGCTCCTTCATTCGCGGAAATCCTTATGAAAGGCGACGAGGGCAGATACACCGCCATCTACAACGATGCGTTCCGCACCGATGAAGAGGTTGACAAATTTATCAAAGACTATGAACTTGAAAAACGCTATTACGATTTGAACGAAATGGCTAAGGATATTGACATTGCGTTCATTCAAAGCTGTAACTGGGATAACCACGTTAAGCAGTCCATGCCCTTTATCGAAGCAGGCGTTCCCGTATTTATCGACAAGCCTTTGGCTGGTAATATGAAAGACATTAAGATTTTCGAAGAACTCGACGCTCAGGGCAAGGTAATCCTCGGCACAAGCGCATTGCGTTACACCTATGAACACGAATCTTTCTTCGCTATCCCCGAAGAAGAACGCGGAAATATCGTTCACGTAACGGTTATGGTCGGCGTTGACGAATTTAACTATGCAATACATGCGGTTGAATCGATTTTGGGCTTCGTCGGTGACGTTACTCCTATTTCCACCCGTTATATCGGCACAAGCGTTTCGGGCGACGTTCCTTGCGACAGCTACTACGTTCTTTTCGAAAACGGTGTTTCGGCTTGCTACCACATCTGCAAAAAAGGTTGGCAACCCTCCACCGCGCTCGTAATGACCAACAAGACCAGCTATGCATATAAGATTGACACCAGCAAGGTTTACGAGGCTATGCTTAAGCAGGTTTGCGCTTACATGGCAGGCAAGCCCAACAAAATGGTGTCCGTTAAGCAGATGACCGATGCGATTAAGATTATGCTCGCAGGTAAGAAGAGTATGGTCAACGGCGGTACAACCGAGCTTATTACCGAACTCAAAGACGACGACCCCTCTTTCGACGGCACCGCTTTCGAAGAATTCTACGCAGAATCTCAAAGAAAGTAATTTTTACTTATCTTACAGCAATAAAAAACCCACTATGGTTTTCCATAGTGGGTTCTCTTTTTGTTTATTATAAGGAATTAATGGAAGCGCGTAGCTTTTCTGCAAGTTCCTTGAACTTTTCGAGTTTTTCCTTTTCGGCGTTTACAACCTTTTCGGGTGCTTTTGCTACGAATTCGGCGTTGCCGAGCTTGCCCTCTGCACGTTTGATTTCGTTTTCGACGTTTGCGAGTTCTTTGGTAAGACGTTCTCTTTCAGCCTCGGTATCAACGATATCGGCAAGAGGAAGGAATATTTCACACGCGTTGGTGACGATACGTACAGTACCCTCGTCGTCGCACTTATCCACAACGGTAATGCCCGAAGCCGAAGCAAGTCTTGTGAAGAACGGCTCTTTATCGGCGAAAAGCTCTTTTTCGGCAGTTGCGATAATTACGTTCGCCAAGCGCTTGGGGGGAACATTCATTTCGGCACGTCTGTTTCTTATCGCGCGGATTGCGGTAAGCATGATATCCATGTTACGTTCTGCCTGAGGGAAGTCGAACTCTGCCTTAACGGTAGGATAGTCCGAAACCATTATGCTGTCGCCCTTGTGCGGAAGCGAAAGCCAAATTTCCTCGGTGATAAACGGCATAAACGGGTGCAGCAAACGCAGTGTTTGGTCCAAAACATAAACAAGCACCTGCAAGGCTGTCTGTTTCTGAGAAGCATCCTCGCTATACAGTCTTGCCTTGGTTAACTCAATATACCAATCGCAGTAGGTGTCCCACAGGAAGTCATACACCTTTTGAACCGCAACACCCAGCTCATACTTCTCAAGATTGTCCGTAACCTCGGCAATCAGCGTGTTGAGCTTAGACAGCACCCATTTATCCGCAATTGTGAGCATCTGGTGTGCTGGAAGCGCATTTGTTGCAACCTCACCCAAATTCATCAACACATAACGGCTGGCATTCCACAGCTTATTGGCAAAATTACGCATTGCCTCGCAAC
>JAZRUB010000030.1:0-1983 GCA_045652305.1 Eubacteriales bacterium | reverse complement strand
CTCTGCTCGGAATATTAACGCTGTTTTACTCACCGCTTAAGGTTATTTGCGGCTGTGTCGCGGTTTTGATGATAATTGCGGTTATGAATATACCCGAATTGGGTCTTATGTCTGCTGTGTTCGGCGTTTCATTTGCACCCGTTAAAATAATTATTGCGCTTTGTGCCGTTACTGCCGCTTCGTTTCTCTTTAAGTGTTTGCGTCTCAAACGTAATTTCCGTTTCGGAAGCGCAGACGCTTTGGCATTGGTGCTTTTTGCTTCGATTTTTATGTCGGGATTGGCATCCGACAGCGGCTTTAATAAAGGCGAGCTTTACTTTATGTCGGTTTTTGCGCTTTATTTCTTGGCGAAAAATCTTGTAAGCTCTGAGCGTCTGTTGTTCCAAACCTTTAATTCTTTGACTTTAGGCTTGCGTATAGGAATCATACTCTATATACTCGGTGAGTACGCTATGTATATTCCTCTCGAGCAACTGCGTGCGGCGGCATTTTGGTTGTCGGGACATATACTTTCTCCCGATATGCTCGTTGTGATGACGGTTGCAACGTTGCCTTTTTCCTTCTCTCTTTGTGTGAAGGGCGGAAAAAAACGCAAAGAAGTACGTACGTTTATTCTTGTTCTTGCGTCGGCGATACTTGTTGACAGCTTCGTTTTCTATTCCTTAGCGCTTATTTCGCTGTTTGTTTACATTATGATGGCGTATAAAGCCCCTGCCGGCGCTCTGCTCGGAGGCGCGATAGTATTGACTCCCTCCTTTGTGATAATATCTAATCTTGTCTCTTCGTCGGTTATTTCGGCAGGCGATATGGTTGTGTACGATTCTATACTCGGCTTGGGCAATAAGGGGTCTGTTAATTTTTGGACCGCATTTACCGATGTTAACGGATTGTTCTGTACCGTAGTGTTGGCTGCTGCCGCAATACTCGTTCTATACCGCGTGCTGGGATGTATGGCGATGAATCGCACTCCCGAGGTTTCTCGAGGATGTGGTACCGTTATTACCTCGGCAATAATGATGATTGTGTGCTCGTTGTTTTTTAATCCGTTTGCGGACCTTAAGGTCGTCGCCGCTATGTGGTTTGTGCTTGGCTTGTGCGGCTCGGTATACGGAATTTATTCTAAATCAAAGTATTCTGTTTCGGAGGTGTAGGCTGTGAATAAGCGCAAAGTAAAAGTCAATGTTCTCGATTTTGCGATATTGGCGGCAATTGTTTGCTCGATTGCGGCACTTATCTTCCACGATACGATAAATGAGGTTTTTGAAAAACCCGAAATAACTTCGGTCGAAATATCGGTTGTTGCCGATTCGCTTCCCGATGATGCTTTCTCGATTCTTGTTGCCGGAAAGTCGGCTGTTTTGAAAATCAAAGACGGTAACGGTGCCGATATCGAAACCTCTTTGAAATCGGTAAAGACCGATTCCAAGGGAAATACGACGTTTGTTGTTGTCTGCTCGGGATATAGAAAGCTAGGGCGATATTATACCGAAACCGGCGAAAAACTTAACGTGAACGGCGACTATGTTCTGAAGTTTGACACCGCAACGCTCGACTGTGTGATCGATTCGGTAAAAGTGCGCTAAGATAGATAATATCGACAAAAATGATATTGCTCGAATTGCGTATTTTGGTAAAACGTCCATTAAATTTCTATTGATTTGAACCGCTCAGTTTGGTATAATAGATACACATGGGGGTATAACTATGACTACTAAGAATATCGAAATTCAAAATGCAGTAGGTCTCCATGCAAGACCTGCAACATATTTTATCCAAAAAGCCAACTCCTACCGCAGTTCCATCTGGGTTGAAAATAGCGACCGCAGAGCGAACGCGAAGAGTTTGTTGGGCGTCCTTTCGCTCGGCATTTCTAAAGGCGATATAATTACTATCCTCGCTGACGGCGTGGATGAAGAAGCTGCAGTAGACGGTCTCGTTGCCCTCATTCTCGGCGGCTTTAACGAATAATATGAAAAAAAGCCT
>JAZRUB010000029.1:0-5398 GCA_045652305.1 Eubacteriales bacterium | reverse complement strand
TCACCGCCGACCGAAACTACGCCCGAAGTGACGTCGTAAAGACGCGGAATAAGCTGAACGAGTGTCGATTTAGAACTGCCCGTACCGCCGATTATACCGATAGTTTCGCCCGATTTGATAGCAAGGTTGACGTTTTTGAGTACGTTTTTGCCCTCGTGATACGCGAAATCTACGTTTTCGAAAACGATATCGCCGTTTTTAACCTCGGTAATCGGGGAAGCATTGTTGGTTATCGTGCTGACTTCGTCAAGCACCTCGCAAATACGTTCGGCAGAGGCTCTCGACATGACGATATTTATAAATATCATCGAAAGCATCATCAAGCTCATCAATATCTGCATCGTGTAGTTGAGCAAAGCAGTCAATTCGCCCGTAGACATCTGCTCGCCGATGCCGAAAAGACGGTAATTTACAATAGTCTGTGCGCCGAGCCAACAGATAAGCAAAATACAAGCGTACACGGTTATCTGCATAAGAGGCATATTGTAATTAAGCGTTTTTTCTGCTTTTACGGTGTCGTTGTATATCTCGCCCGAAACCTCGTTGAATTTCTCGGTTTCTTCCTGCTCACGTACAAAAGCCTTTACAACGCGGATACCGCGCAGATTTTCCTGAACAACGCGGTTTAATTTGTCGTATTTTTTGAACATACGCTTGAAAATCGGGTGGGCAATGCTCATGATTATCAAAAGACCGATAACAAGTACGGGTACCGCGCCCAAGAAGATAAGCGCAAGACGCGAATTTATGCTAAACGCCATAATCAGCGAGAAAATCATCATCGAGGGGCTACGTACTGCGATGCGGATTATCATGTGGAACGCCTCTTGCAGACGGTTGACGTCGGTGGTAAGGCGCGTGACAAGGCTCGAAGACGAGAATTTGTCTATGTTTTTAAACGAAAAATGCGATATGCGGTCAAACATTCTCTTGCGCAAATTTTTCGCAAAGCCCGTCGATGCGATAGCGGCGCTTCTGCCTGCCAATGCACCGAAAATCAGCGAAATAACCGCACATACGGCAATAAGTCCGCCAATAATGAGTATGTAATTCATATCACCCGACTTTTCGGGGTTGCCGATAAGTCGCTGTATAAACGCGGCTAATGCGTTATTGCTCGTTTCATTTGCATTTCCTGCCGTAGAGTCAATGCAGTTGATGAGCAATGCGATAAGTACGGGGATTATAACCTCCATAATTACCTCGCCCATGATTAAAATAGGCGAAAGGATAGAGTGCATCGTATATCCTTTTATGCTTTTTGCAAGTTTTTTAAGCATTATTGTTCTCCTTTGCATCGTTTTCGGCGCGTTCGATATTAGCCGAGATTTTATCCATTACGTCGAAAAAGGTTTTGATTTCGTCATCTGTTATGCCGTTACGAAGCGACTGTTCAAACGCTTCGATGTGCTGTTCGTGCTTTTTATGAATTTCAAGCGCGAGAGGGGTAAGTTTTATCTTTTTAAGTCTTGCGTCGCTTTTGTCGCGGACACGCTCGATAAGACCGTTTTTTTCCATTAATTTGAGAATTTCCGTCATCGTAGGTCGGCGAACCGAAAATTGCTTTTCAATATCTCGCTGAAAAACGTCGCGGTTACGGTTTTCGTATAAATACCCTATAACCCAGCCATGAGTGCCGGTATAGGAATTATGTCGGTCTTTCTCTTTACGCGCATCAACAGCACGTTTTATTGCAACCGATAAAGTCCGTATCCGAAACCCTATCGTGTCCTTTCTATCCATAAAATCAGCCTCCAAAATAATTAGCACCCTAACATTTTACTTATAACCTACACCTTTGTCAATACAAATTTAACATAATCACGCTGTTTTACTGTATGTTCGGCACACGAAAAACATAATAGTATGTTTCTTTACATATACATCAATAACCCAAAACGGAGTTGATGATATGATGTATGACGAAATCGACGAGCGCGTGACCGAAATTGCCAAGTACGTTACTTCGACAGGCGCGACGGTGCGAATGGCGGCAAAGCTTTTCGGCGTGAGCAAATCAACGGTACATAAAGACCTTACGGGGCGGTTAAAGCAGATTTCACCGCAGTTATACGAATCGGTTACCGAGGTTCTGGCAAAGAATCGTGCCGAACGGCATATCCGTGGAGGCAGAGCCACAAAGCTCAAATATGCGTCAACAAAGGATAACGAATCAAAACAGGTTGACAAAGGTTGAAGAAATATATATAATATAATGTAAGTTGAAAAACATGGAGGGTATCACGATAATGGCAAAAAGGATACTTGTTGCAGGCGGTTCAAATATCAACTTCCTGTTAAGCACACCGTATATTCCTGCTCCTCATGAAACTTTAACCTCTTCGGGCAAATATGCCTTTATACCCGGAGGCAGAGGAGCCAATGCCGTAGTTACCGCAAAGGCGTTGGGTGCGGAGGCGATTTTCTGTTCACGCGTGGGCGACGATGCCTACGGCGACAGATTGATTGCGCTTTTTAACGAACGCGGTATCGATACCCGATACGTAAAGGTAGACCGTCTTGAACAAACGGGTCTTTGCGCCACTATGATTGAAAAGAACGGCACGAAGCGCACCATTTCTTATGAAAGTGCCACCAAAAAGATAAGCGACATCGACGTTGAAGAAGCGTTTGCGTGTTATCCCGACGGGGTACTTACTCAGCTTGAACTTCGTCCCGAGGCGGTAATTGCCGCCGCAAGGTGTGCCGCAGACGAGGGAGTGCCGTTTTTCCTCGATGCAGCTGCTGCCACTTCGGATTTTCCGCTTGACAAATTGGAAAAAATCGAAATTTTATCCCCTAATGAAGCCGAAACCGAGATTTTGACGGGAATCCGTCCCGACAATCTCGAAAACTGCTTGCGTGCTTCTATTGCACTTTGCAACAAGGTTGATATTAAATACGTTGTTTTGAAGCTCGGCGAACGCGGTTGTTACGTTTACGACGGCAAATACTGCGATATTATCTCGCCGTTTGATGCTTCGATTATCGACAAAACCGGCGCAGGCGACGTATTTACCGCCGCACTCGCGATGGAATATCTTCGCACGGGCGACGTAATTTCGTCTGCGAAGTTTGCAAACGCCGCAGGCGCATTGTGCGTAACAAAGCCCGGTGCGGTTAATTCTGTCCCCACTCTTGAGGAAGTAAGAGCGTTACTTTCGGCAAATTAATTAAAATAAGCAAATTAAAGGGTTTTCGTGCTTTAACGCGAAAACTCTTTTTTCGTTGTAAAAAGGTCTTTTAAAAACACACCGTAAAGATAAATTAGTTGACAACACAGAGATATAGTGTTATTATGATAACATAAAAATACAAAAGGAGAACTTTAATGAAACGACTTTTATCCATCATACTAACGGCAATAATGTTGCTGTCCCTCGTTCCGATGTCGATGTTTAGCGTTTCGGCGGAAACATTAACCGATTCGCAAGGTGTGAAATATTCCCTAAGCTATGACGAAACCTATTACCGCGTTTCGGACTATACCGGAACTGCAATCGAGGTTATTATCCCTGCAGAGTATAACGGCAAACCCGTTAAAGAAATAGGCCAATATGCATTTTTCGATTGCTCCAACCTAACAAACGTGGAAATCCCGGATTCTGTCGAAAATCTTTATCAAAGTGCATTCAATGGATGTTCGAGCCTCAAAACCGTCGAAATACCCGATTCTGTTACAAGTATAGGCGAGTCTGCATTTTCCGATTGCACAAGTCTAACAAGTGTATCTATACCAGATTCCCTCAAAAGTATATACCGCTATGCTTTTAACAATTGTTCCAGCCTTGAAAGTATAGAAGTATCTTCAGGCAATACGGTATACAAAAGTGTTAACAACTGTTTAATACAAATAGAGACGAAGGCGTTAATCGCAGCATGTAACAACAGCGTCATTCCGTCCGATGGCAGTGTTGCAAGTATAGGCGATTATGCATTTTCCGGTCGCAATAACCTAACAAACATTGTAATACCCGATTCTGTTACATCGATAGGCAATTACGCTTTTTATGGCTCAAGCTTGACAAATATCAAAATGCCCGATTCTATTACATTCATAGGCCAAGCTGCGTTTGCCGAGTGCGACAAACTGACAAGTTTAGAAATCCCTGCTTCTGCAGAGATTTGTGAGATAGCTTTTGCTGATTGTGATAACCTCAAAGATATATATTTTGAAGCAGACAAGCCCGCTTGGGCTGCTGAGGGTTGGGATTACCGATGTAATGCGACAATGCATTGGGGTTGTAAGATGACGGTTCTTGGCAACATTGACGACGACGGTGACGTTGACGCGTCGGACTACATACTCATCAAACGTGCGGTTTTGAAAACTTACGAGCTTAGCGAACAACAAAAACTCGTTGCAGATATCGATGCCGATTCCGACGTCGATGCAACCGACTATGTTTTGGTAAAACGTATCGTTTTAGGTACATATACCGCTGAATAAGTAAAAACATAAACAAAAACGTCGCAAGGTAAAACCTTGCGACTTTTTTATTGTCGACGTGTAATTAAAAACTCCTGCGGAAAACTCTTTTTTCGTTGCAAAAAGGTCTTGAAAGTGAGTGCTTGGATGTGATATATTTATAATGACGGAAAATGACGAATCGCGTCGAGATAAAAACAAACTTTTGGAGGTAAAAATGCTAAAACGTGTTCTTTCTGTGTTGCTTTGTGCTTTGCTTTTTACGGCGGTATTGCCGATAATGAGCGAAAACAACACCGTTTTTGCCTTTGAAAAAGAGTTTGGCGACAGAATAATGTACGGCGGTAGCGCCGTAGACGTCGGTGATGACGTTATTTTTAACGAAAATGGTGCGCTTTATCGAAAAACGGCAGACGGAGAGAGGGCGCTTGTTGCCGAGGTTGACGGAAAGTACCTTAATTATTACGAAAATAAGCTTTGGTTTACTTTTGATAACAAAATAATGTCTTGTATGCCCGACGGAAGTAGACTTAAAACGGTTTTCGAGTTTGACGGCGAAGTAAAATGTCTTTACGTTCACGATTCGGGCATGATGTACTTGCGCGGAGAAACGGTTTATAGCTTGACGGATAAAGAAGAAGCCGTTTTAACAAGAGAGGGAATAGTGGGATTTGTCCCCGAAACGAACGGAAATATTCGTTGGATAAAGAAGAATCCCGACTATACTTACATAGAAAACAACGGTGACGAAATATGGACAGACGGCACCGACGAATATTTGCAGTACGTTGCTTCTCCGAATAGCGACACCGATACAGAATCTTCGGAAGAAGTTTTCGAAACGGCAGCGATATCTGACGACAGCGAGTATTCGGGCGTGTACGTTCAAATTGGAGAAACGACCTTGCCGCTTGAAAACCACATGCCGGGAACCTATTTTTCGAAAAACGGCAAGGCGTGTACCTGTCA
>JAZRUB010000028.1:0-6500 GCA_045652305.1 Eubacteriales bacterium | reverse complement strand
GGTGAATACGCGTACCAAGGGCAGATTGTGGCGCTGTCCTACCTCGTAGTCGTTGGGGTCGTGCGCGGGAGTAATCTTAACCACGCCGGTACCCTTAGTCATATCTGCGTGCTCGTCGCACACGATAGGAATTTCTTTGTTTATAAGCGGCAAAAGCACGTGGCAGCCGTGAAGGTGAGCATAGCGGGGGTCATCCGCGTTGGTTGCAACGGCGGTATCGCCGAGCATCGTTTCGGGACGGGTGGTCGCAAGTTCTAACATTTCGCCCGTTTCTTTTACGGGATAAAGAAGATGATAGAAGTTGCCGTTCTGGTCATCGTATTCAACCTCTGCATCGGAAATAGAGGTCATACAGGTAGTACACCAGTTTACCATACGGTTGCCACGGTAGATAAGTCCCTCGTTATAAAGCTTAACGAAAACCTCCTTTACCGCGTTGGAGCATCCGTCGTCAAGCGTGAAACGGCGTTTCGACCAGTCGCAAGACGAACCGAGCTTTTTAAGCTGTTCGCAGATTCTGCCGCCGTAGGTGTTGTTCCAATCCCAAGCGCGTTCCAAAAAGCCCTCTCTGCCGAGGTCTTCTTTGGAAATGCCCTCTTTTCTCATCGCTTCGACTATTTTAGCCTCGGTTGCGATAGATGCATGGTCTGTACCGGGGAGCCACAAGGTGTCGTAACCGCACATACGCTTGTATCTTACAAGAACGTCTTGCAAGGTATTGTCAAGCGCGTGTCCCATGTGGAGCTGACCGGTAATATTGGGGGGAGGCATTACTATCGAGAATGCTTCGCTTCCCTCTTTTCCGTTGGGTTTAAAATAACCCTTTTCTTCCCATTCGGTATACAATCTCTCCTCAAAATCGGCAGGATTGTATTTCTTTTCAAGTTCTTTCATACCGTTTACCTTTTATCTTTGTTTCGGATTTATTTCTTCAAAATATTCATAACCAAACCGGTTTTGAGTTTGGGATAGAAATACGTGCTCTTTTGGGGCATCTTGTCGCCTGCCAAAGCAACTGCCTTAATCTGGCTTACCTTGGTCGCGTTGATAAGGAATGCCGCGTCTGCTTTTCCGTTTTTAACCGACTCGATTGCTTCTTCAAGCGAACGAGTGTAGCGCAAATTCACTTGGTTTGCCATGTTTTCCTTGTCGATTCCGAGTGCGTTTTCAAGCACCATCGAGTGAAGAATGCTGACGTCGAGGTCGCTGTATGCTTCGCTTCTGAAATCGATTATGCGCTTGGAGCTTTCCTTGAATTCCATAAGCAGAAAATCGTTTCCGCCTGTGTAAAGCGCGTATGTATGTCCGTTTTCGCCCTTTGCGAGTGCAGGGACAAGGTCGCAAAGCGGAAGCGTTTTCATGTTGAAATCTGCTTCGCACTTTCTCTCTATTTCGTTTCTGTCGACCTTTCTGTCAACAATAAGTCTGTGTGTCGGGAAAACGACCAAACCCTTGTCGTCCATGTCAACCAAGGTCATCATAACGTGGTCTGCATCTGCACCCTCGGGGGCATTTTCAAGACCTCTCTTATAGTTAAGCGCGGTTTCGTATCTGTGGTGGCCGTCTGCGATAAAGAGTTGCTTGTCGGCAAGTGCGTTGACAATAACAGCAATGTCGTTTTCGTCAGCTATCTTCCACAAGGTGTGGGTAACTTCTTCTTCATCTGCGAAACGGCAAATGGGGGTTTCTTCGGTCTTTTTCGAAAGAATATCGGCAATTTTACCGCTTTCGTCAGAATAAAGCGAGTAAATCGACGAGAAGTTGCAACCCGTACCTTTCATAAGGTTAAGTCTGTCCTGCTTTGCTTTTGTAAGAGTTTCTTCGTGCGGAAGAACAACTCTGTCGGCAAACTCGCGAAGTTCAACAAGACAAATCATACCCGTAAGGCAATAATCTTTTCCGTTTACGTTAAATTCTTCGCGGTAGACGAAAATACCCTTTTCTTCGTCACGTGCGAGAACGCCTTTGTCGAGCCAGTCGCTTAAAGTTCTGCCTGCTTCGTTATATTTGTCCTCGCCTATCGGGAGTTCAAGACGAACGACGTTGTATTCGTTCTTGTTGATAAGCGCTTCTCTTTCGCTTTCCGAGATAATATCGTAAGGGGGGCACACGCAAGTAGCGATATCGCCTGCCTTTTCGGTGAATCTTAATGCTTTAATCGGTTTAATAACTGCCATTTTTTCAAATCCTCTATATATTTTTCTTTTTATTAACACTTTTTAAGTTTTGCAAAATTGCCCATAAGCCGTTTTTTGTCGCCGTTTGAAAATTCGATTTCATACAGTACGTCACCGCCCATCGGGGTTGCGCTTAATATCTCGCCCTCGCCGAACATCGGGTGTTTTACACGGCTGCCTTCTTCGAAAACTTCCGCCGTCTGCGCTTTTGTCGCACCTGCGCGTATATTTTCCAAATAGTTGTTTCTGCTTTGAGTATCCTCTGCCGAATATCTGCCGACAGTTGATGCGGCATGTCCCCTATTGCCGTTTACGCTTACGTTATCGCAAGCGGATTTCGGTATTTCGTCACCGAAGCGCGAAATGCGTCTTGCTTCGGTTCTGCCGTACAACATTCGGTTCGATGTAGTCAGCAAATACAACGCCTCTTTCGCTCTCGTTACGGCAACGTAGGCAAGACGTCTTTCTTCTTCAAGTCCTCTGTCGCCCTCGAAAGCCGACTGACCAATCGGGAAAAGACCGTCTTCGAACCCTGCGATAAATACCGTCGGGAATTCAAGCCCTTTTGCCGAGTGAACCGTCATTAATGCAACCGAATCGTTGTCGGAATCGTACCCGTCAAGGTCGCTTACCAAGGCAAGTTCGTTTAAAAACTCAGACAACGTCGGATTTTCTGCCGTTTCGGCAAACAATGCCGCCGAAGACACGAGTTCAAGCACGTTTTCTTCGCGTTCGCTTCCGTTATCCTCCTCTGCAAGCATCAATCGGTAGCCCGTCATTTCTATTACCTGAGATACCGTTTCGGGCAGAGTATGCTTTTCCGAATAATCACGCAGTTGATTTATCAACAACCCGAATTGCTCGAGTTTTTGCGAAACACGCTGTATTTCTTTATATTCTCTCGCGTTTTCGATAACCGAAAACATACTGATATCATTTTCGTTCGCAATCGATGCTATCTTTTCGACCGTACTGTCGCCTATACCTCTGCGAGGCAGGTTGATAATTCGCCTTAATCTGACAGAATCCGACGGGTTCGCCATGACCGAGAGATAAGCAAGAATGTCCTTGATTTCTCTGCGTTCATAGAAGCGCAAACCGCCGAAAATCTTATAAGGGATTCTTCTCTTTACAAACGCAGTTTCGAGCGAGTTCGAAAGCGCGTTCACGCGGTAAAGTACGGCAAAATCGGAATATTTAGCACCCTGACGCACCTTTTCCGCGATAGTGTCGCAAATAAAGTTCGCTTCCTCCACCTGAGTGAACAGCTTTTTGATATGTACCTTTTCGCCGTCGGGAGCGTCGGTCCAGAGTTCTTTTCCCTTGCGGTCGATATTGTTTTCTATAATTCCGTTTGCCGCTTTGAGTATATTTCCTGCGGAGCGGTAGTTTTGTTCAAGCCTTACGATTTTCGCGTTTCGGTATTCGCGGTCAAAGCCTAAAATATTCTCGACCGTCGCACCTCTGAACGAATAAATCGACTGGTCGTCGTCGCCAACCACGCAGACGTTATAATTTTTGTTTGCAAGTCTTGCTATCAGTCTGCTCTGCGACGGGTTGGTGTCCTGATACTCGTCAACGAGTATATATTTAAAATGCTCTCTGTACTTATCACGCACCTCGATATGACTTTCGAAAAGTCGGTTAGTGAGCATGATAATATCGTCAAAGTCAAGCGCGTTTGCGGCTTTAAGTCGAGATTGATAAATCTCATAAACCCTTGCGATAGTGTGCAAACGCCTGTCGTTTCCTGCATCAAGCAGTTCTTCTTTCGCCGTTTTGTCGTTTTCCTTGGCTTTGGAAATTTCGTTAAGTACCATTTTCGGCGAGAGGGTATTTTCGGGGATATTAAGTTCTTTTAAAATATCGGTTATTAACTTTTTGCAATCGTCGGTATCATAAATCGCAAAATCGTTCGAATATCCGAGTAAATCGATATGCCGTCTTAAAATTCTAACGCAAACCGAGTGGAAAGTACCTGCCCAGATATCTTTTGCGGATTCGCCCAAGGTTTGTAGCAAACGTTCCTTGAACTCTTTTGCCGCCTTGTTGGTAAAGGTGATACAAAGAACACGGTAGGGCTCGGCACTCTCGACAGCGCACTGCTTCAAAACCGAAATAACCTCTTGCGCGTTGCCGTTTTTAAGCGCGTTTTGCATCAACGGTAAGAGCATATCTGCGTTTTCGGGCAAATTCGTTTCGCTAACGGCACGTCCGAACATAATAATATTGGCAATACGGTTGACTATAACCGTCGTTTTTCCGCTTCCCGCACCTGCAAGTACGAGCAGAGGTCCCTCGGTAGAATAGACCGCTTCCCTCTGTTTTTGGTTCAGAAACCCGAAATATTTATCAAAAAGAGCCTTTTTTGTGCTGTTGAACACAGCTTTATCACACATTGACCCATTCTCCTACCCATAATTATATACATTATAATATATACCCTAAAAAATTGCAATACCCTTTTTACGCTTTGAGGGTCTGATATTGGTTGAAAAATACGGTTGACTTATTTTGGGGTTATGATATAATTACAATCAGGAGAATTATGTTTATGAGTGTTATTTACTTTGATTCGGCGGCAACCGCCGTTTTGCTTGAAGAATCAATCGAAGCGGCAAAATCGGCAATGTCGGTTTACGGAAACCCGTCATCGATTCATTCGGCAGGTCTTTCTGCAAAAAAAATAATAGATTCCGCACGTAAAAGCGTTGCAAATTCGCTTTACTGCAAACCCGACGAGATTATATTCACAAGCGGTGGAAGCGAAAGCAACAACCAAGCCATCTACGGCTGTGCAAAACTGCGTGTCCGCCGTTCGAAACGTATTATCACCACCGACAGCGAACATCCTTCGGTTTCGTCACCGCTCTCTTTTCTCGAGGAAAACGGTTGGGAAATCGTGCGTATCGGCACAAAGGGTGGCGTTCTGGACATAGATGCGCTCGAAAACGAGCTAAAATTGGGTGCGGCGTTCGTAACGATAATGCTCGTGAATAACGAAACGGGCGCAAAATACGATATTGCCTCTGTCCGCAAGGCGATTGACAGAAGCGGATGCGGTGCGTTGCTCCATTGCGACGCGGTTCAAGGTTTTTTAAAAACCGACAGCCGAGAAATAGTCAAAAACTGCGATTTAGCAAGTATTTCTGCGCATAAAATAGGTGCATTTAAGGGCGTGGGCGCACTTTACTGCAAAAACGGCATCAAGCTCCCTGCCTTTATCCGTGGCGGCGGACAGGAAAGCAATTTGCGTTCGGGCACCGAAAATACAATCGGAATCGCCTCTTTCGGCGCAGCGTGCGAGGCATACAGACAAGCATCTGCACACATCCCAAAACTTTATAATAAACTTGTCGAGCTTTTGTCAAATTCCGACGTAGGATTCAAATTAAACATCCCCGAAAACCACGTACACAACATACTTTCTGTTTCGGTACGCGGTGTAAAAAGCGAGGTTATGCTTAACGCGCTTAACAATTTGGGCATCTGCATCTCTGCAGGAAGTGCCTGTTCCGCGCGGAAAGGTGTAAGCGGTACGCTTAGCGCATACGGTCTTGCGAAAGAGGATATCGACGGTACGGTGCGTATAAGCATCGGCACCAACAACAATATGGAGGAAATCGCGTTTCTAGTCGAAAAACTGGAAGAAACGGTGAAAAAATTACGCAGATGAAAGAAGTTTTACTTTTAAAATACGGCGAAATCGTTTTGAAAGGCCTAAACCGCAGTTACTTTAACTCGGTGTTGGAAAGCCGTGTAAGACGTGCTTTGAAAACGGTTCAGGGCGAATTTCATTTTGATTACGCACAGTCTACCCTTTGCATCTCCGCATCTGACGATGCCGACATGGACACCGCTTACGAGCGTGTAAAAAAGGTCTTCGGCGTTGCGACGGTCTGCCGAGGAATAGAGTGCGAAAAGGACATGTACGACATCAAAAAGCACTTAACCGAAAACATTGACGAGCTTTTGGGCAACGCAAAGACGTTTAAGTGCGACGCGAAGCGAAGCGACAAGAAGTTCCCCCTCAAATCCCCCGAAATATGCGCAATTTGCGGTGGATTGGTGCTTGAAAACCGACCCGACATGAAGGTTGACGTTATAAATCCCGAACGTGTGATTACTATCGAAATCCGCGACCGCGCGGCATTTATTCACGGAAACGGCGAAAAGGGCGCAGGCGGTGTGCCCGTCGGCTCAAGCGGTAGGGCGTTGCTTATGCTTTCGGGCGGTATCGACAGCCCCGTTGCAGGACACATGATTGCACGTCGCGGTGCGGCGATTGACGCAGTCTATTTTGAAACTCCCCCCTACACCGGC
>JAZRUB010000027.1:0-6043 GCA_045652305.1 Eubacteriales bacterium | reverse complement strand
GACGGTCCCGGAGTAAGATTCGTTGTGTTTACACAAGGTTGCAATCTCCGTTGCGGTTGCTGTCACAACCCCGATACTTGGCAAATAAACGGTGGTGAAGTATATTCAGCAGAAGATATTGTAAACAGAGTATTGCGCTATAAAGAGTATTTCGGTAATGATGGCGGTATAACAATCTCGGGAGGCGAACCTTTATTACAGCCCGAATTCGTCAAGGCAATATTTGCCTTGTGCCATCAAAACGGAATCAACACTTGTATAGATACTTCTGGAAGTATTTTAAACGACAATATCAAAGCAATGCTTTCGGTAACCGATAGGGTATTGTTAGATATTAAGTATACCAATGATGAACAATATCAAGAATATGTCGGTTGCAGTATTACCAAACCGTTAGGATTTCTTGATTATCTGCAAAAGGCTAATATCCCTACAACGCTACGTCAGGTTATTATCCCTACGCTTAACGATAATCGCGAAAGTGTTTTGGAACTTAAACATATCGCCAAAGAGCATAACTGTGTTGACGGTATAGAACTTTTGCCGTTCAAGAAGTTTTGTCAGGTCAAATATGACGAAATGAACATTAAATTTCCCTTTGCTTCGTTTCGTGAACCGAACAAGGACGAAATTACAAAACTCGAATCATTATTAAAATAAATTAAGACGGTTGGCTTTGCTCCAACCGTCTTTACTTATACTATTTATATTCTTCAGGTAAAAATTCTTGAGGAATGTATTTGTTTAACGTATCTAATAATGTCTGCTTCGAGAACTTTCCGTTAATCAAAGTCGTACCGTGCGAGCGTTCATAAACACAAACACCGTGAGTCGAGGCTTGTTCTTCGGTATAATCAGATAAATAACAAATTTTAAAATTGCGGTAACCGGTATCGTTTGATGCCACGCTACCTTTCTTTTCATAATGTGTTACAGTAGGTATGAACAACGGATTCTCAATACTGATTGCACCGGTTTCGGCATCTTTAACTATATCGAGCGAAAGCATACCTGCAAGCATATTCTTACCCGCAACCATGCCGGAAACAAAATTACCAAGCGAATAAACAACCAACGTCTTTTTACCGCTTTCCGAAGTCATCCATTGCATAGGCTGAATAACGTGGGGATGCATACCGAGAACAACGTCAACACCAAGTTCACACATTAATTTTGAATACTTTTTTTGTTGTGCGTCTATATCAAAACTATCCTCAATGCCCCAGTGGCAGGATGCTATTATTACATCTGCGACTTGTTTTGCACGTGCAACCTGCTTTTCAACAAGCGCTTCGCTAAGATAAGGAATAACAAATTTACTGTTTTTAGGAAGCGGAATTCCGTTTGTTCCGTACGTATACGCTAAAAATGCTATCTTGATACCGTCACGTTCGATAACCGTAATATCTTCAGTTGAAGCTTCATCGGGATAATATCCAATAACCTCAACGCCTTTTTCTTCGAAAACCTTATTACAGTTTTCAAGATAACGTGTATCGCCCGAGTCGAGCATATGATTGTGAGCAACGTTTGCTACGTCAACGCCAAGTTCAATAACAGTATCAGCTACAGGCTTAGGAGAGTTAAAGCAGGGATATCCAATTATTCTACCGCTTGTACCGCCAATGAGAGTTTCTTGGTTAATATAAGCAATATCGGCATTTTTAATAGCTTCACCCACGTGTTCGTAGATATACGCAAAATCATACTTTGCATTATGCAAATCAGAATAATCGGGTTTCACACCGTCTTTGTTTGCAGCACGTTCCAATGCATCATAGAAAACCGAAGGGTGAATAATGTTGTCGGGACACGCAAGAAAACTTACAACGGTATCCTGCGGTACGACAATTTCTTCTTCAGACGATGTGTTTTCAACAGATGACTCGATACCGTCGTCGGAAGTCTCGTATGAATTTTCGGTTTCGGAAATTTCAGATTCTACCGAAGTAATTGAAGATGTATCGACATCAGTATCGTTGTCGCAAGCGGTTATACTCGGGACAAGCAATAATACCGAAAGTAAAAGTGCAATAAGTTTAAATAAGTTTTTTGTCATAAAGAAATCCGCCTTTATTTTTAAATACAAATGCATTATAAATCCTTTTTAGAAAAATATCAACCACTTAATGCTATTTTGTGTAATATAATACGATAAAGAGTTGAGAACACTTGACAAAATAAGCGAAAAATAATATAATAATGTTATAATTTCAAGGAGTAATATTATGAAACGAGTATTAGTTTTGCTTTTTGTGTCATTGCTTTTTACGCAAATATTTTTTTCTTCCGATGCACAAAATATTTTTATATCAGAAATCTCAAAAGAAAGTCTTGCGGAATATGATAACGTTTATTTAAACGTTGCCGAAACCGCTTGTATCGGTTCTACAACTGTTGCTCCGGGTAGCAGACAGGATATCGCACCACAAGTCGAGAACTTGAAAGTCACAAAAAACAAACTTGTATTAGATATTGAACAATCGAGCGTTTGGAAGATAGTTTTTCTATCTATAAGTGCTGCTGTCATAGTCGCCATCATTGTTATTTTAACAATTAAAATGCGTTATTCAGGCAAAAAATAGCGAGGTCTTGTTTTGATATGAAAAAAATATTTACATTTGCTTTAATTTTATTAATTTTAGTTTCAACCACAGTTTTTCCTGTCAACGCAGAAGAAGGGTTAGACTCTAAACTTAACGTCTCATACACATACGACGCAGCAACACAAAAAATTTCTATTATAGCTAATTTTGTTGATATTACCGCAAAAGAAGGTTTAATAGGACTTGAATATGACGTTAAATATGACCCTAATATTCTCGAACTTGTAAAGGCTGAACCTATCTATCCAAAACGTTGGGACACTTTGATTGGCAGCGGCGCTATCGAAGACTTATCGGGAAATACCGGAAATGGAGTTTTCCATTGGTCGTTTGTTGTAATTGCGCTCGGAGAAGGCATCAAAAACGATAACGAACTTGGAATAAGACTCGAATTCAAGCCTTTGAAAAACGAATCAACAAAGGTTGAATTTCTTTACGACGATTTAATTACCGAAGTTATTGAAGACGGCATGACACTCGATTTACTTCACGTTTCGGGAAGTAACGCAGTAATTAGCATTGATTTTGATACTCCCGAAAACCCAAATGTAAATCAAAGTCAAGTGTCTCATCCCGAAGCATCTCAACCCGAAGAGTCTCATCCCGAAGAGTCTCATCCCGAAGTTTCTCAACCTGAAACGTCCCAGCCCCAATCTTCACAACCTGAAGAATCCGAACCAACTTCCTCTGATGTAGAATCTTCCGTACCAAACACAAGCGAAGAAATTTCCGAACCCGAAGAATCGGAAACAACTTCATCTAATTCAGAAACGCCTTCGGCCCCGAATACAAGCAACCAATTTGACGACGATAACGTTATTACAATGCCGTCTATAAGTGTCGAAATCACCGATGGTCACACAAGCAGTGTTTTATCCGACGACTCATCCGATAACTCTATCCAAGGCAACAATAACGGTTGGTTGATATGGGCAATTCTTGGCGGCATTCTACTTATCGCGCTTATTGTTCTTGTATTTGTTAAATTCAGAAAAGAGAAAAAGTAATGATAAAATTTGTTAGAGAAAACAGTAGCATCATTTTCAAATTTATGGTTACTCACCTTGTAATGTCAGTACTTGGTTTAATGGTCGGTCTTGCCATTCTCACACTTGAAGACGGCAGTAACGGCATTAGTTCTATTGCCTTTATAGCAAGCGTGTTCACAATCGGTTTAATGTGTTTCATGCATTATGACGATTCCTTTTTCTTCGCTGTAAAAGAAGGCATAAAAATGCGCGGAGAAGGCGGAAAACCCGATGTACTCAAGGGGCTTAAAATCGCACTTATTGGTTATGCTCCTACAATTTTAATCGGTTTAGCAGCTATCGCAGTTGTTTTGTTCACGCCTGAAGGAAAAGATGCCACCCCAATCCCTTTACTTTTGTTTTACTTTTGTCAGGGAAGTTTTCTCTGTCTGTATAAGTTAATCGATTATATCGGAATAATTGGATATATTCTTGTTACACTTGTTCCTGCTATTGTTGCAAGCACACTTGGCTATGCGATAGGTTCCAAGGACAAAACCTTGCGCGGTATGTTCGGAATGAACGTAAAACCTCCGTTTGACGGACCTTTAGAAAGAAAACCCAAAAATAGAAACAATGACGAATAGATAATATTTAGTTTTCATATAATCCTACAGATTCTTTTTTGCGAGGTTTATATGAAAACTAATATTTATAAAGAAGCACGTATCAGTATATATATTCTTACATGCATAATGGTAATCACCTTGCTTTTTTACGTGTTCGCTTCTATGTTTACTTCTGTAGGATACAAAGGCCTTAGAAGAGCCAAATCTGCGAACTTATCAGTTGCATCTGAACCGCTTACGGTTGTAATTGATGCCGGGCATGGCGGAGAAGACCCCGGAGCAGTAGATAACGGCCTTATTGAAAAAGAGCTAAATTTAGACGTCGCTATTCGCTTAAACGATATTTTATCGTCCTCGGGTTATCAAACCGCTTTAACACGTACAGATGATACGTTATTGTATAAACAAGGCGAAGAAGATAGAAAAAAATATCACGATGTGCGCAATAGGGAAACGTTTGCTGAGGAATTTGACAATTCGATTTTTGTCAGCATCCACATGAACAAGTTTTCTGCCGAATATTGCAAAGGATTACAGACTTTTTATTCTAATAATAACGAAAAAAGCAAAATATTGGCAGAAAGCATACAAGGGAATTCGCGACTGCTACAAACTGATAATAACCGAGTAATTAAATCTGGCAACGAAACCATATATCTTTTGGAAAATCTCGAAATGCCATCTATTTTGATTGAATGTGGTTTTATTTCTAATAAAAAAGAAGCATCGCTTCTTTCGAATCCTGAGTATCGAAAAGCACTTGCATTTTCTATTTATTGCGGAATTGTTGAATATTTGGAGAGTAATTAATGAAAACCGAGTTTATCTGTGAAAACTGCGGATACACAACATCTAAATGGTATGGCAGATGTCCCCAGTGCGCCGAATGGAATAGTTTTACAGAACATGACAGCGCGCCTTTACCCACTGCCAAAACGAAGAAATCCCGCCCCAACAATGCCGTAATCACGGACAAGCCAAAAGCCACTCGCATAAAGGATATATCTTTTCTCGAAAAAGAACGTACCAAAACCGGAATCGGCGAATTTGACCGCGTTCTCGGCGGTGGTATCGTTGCAGGTTCTGTGGTATTACTATCGGGCGAGCCGGGAATAGGGAAGTCCACACTCTTATTACAGATATGTACTCAACTCGGAAACCACGGCAAGGTTCTATACGTCACAGGCGAGGAATCCTCAACCCAAATCAAATTGAGGTGTCGTCGTCTTGGTGTTGAACACGACGAGGTATTCATATTAAGCGAAAATAACATCGATAATATTATTGCAGAGATTAACGTAATATCACCCGAAATCGTTATAATCGACTCAATACAAACAATGTACGACGATAACTATCCTTCTTCTCAAGGTAGCGTAACGCAGGTACGTCAAAGCGCATTAAGACTTATCAGCAAAGCAAAAGAAGATAACGTCTCAATGCTATTAGTCGGCCACGTGAATAAAGAAGGCGCAATAGCAGGTCCTAAAGTTCTTGAACACATGGTTGATGCCGTTTTGTATTTCGAAGGTGATAAACAACACGCTTACAGAATTGTACGCGCTGAAAAGAACAGGTACGGTTCTACCAATGAAATTGGCGTTTTTGAAATGGGCGATGAAGGCTTGACAGAAATCGAAAAGCCATCTGAAATGCTACTTTCGCAACGTCCAAAGGGCGTTCCCGGAAACTGCCCCGTCTGTGTTATGGAAGGAAGTCGCCCGATAATTGCAGAGGTTCAATGTTTGGTTACCCCAACAGTTTATCCATCTCCAAGAAGAATGTCCTCCGGTATCGATTACAATAGAACCGCTTTATTGCTTGCTGTGCTTGAAAAACG
>JAZRUB010000026.1:0-1507 GCA_045652305.1 Eubacteriales bacterium | reverse complement strand
TTTTGTCCGCGGTGCGCTTGTGCCCGACACCGAAAAACTGTTTTTCAGAGCAAAAGAGCTTGTCGAAGATATATCCAAGCGCCACCCCAAGGTTATTATCGAGCAGATGATAGTCAAGCACAGTTCGTCAAGAGGCGTTTACATGAGCACGACTGGCAACTGCTATACCTCGGAAAGCGGTCGTTACTATGCCGAGCTTATGTATTCGGCGCATGAGGGTGATAAAGCAACATCGTTCTTCGGAAGCGACGTCATCGTTTCCGACCTCGATAAACCTTTTATCGACTGTGCATTAATCGAACGTGAACTAACCGATATAGAGAACCAAATCGATGCCAAAGCCATTGAGGGCAAATTTACGGGAAAAGTAATTTTTACGCCCGGATGTCTTGTCGGAACGGTGTTCGGAAACATTTGCGACAATTTCGCGTCTGACAGCGTACTGCTTGACGGCACGTCGCTTTGGAAAGACAAGTTGGGAGAGCGTGTCGCTGACGAAAGAATAAACATTTCCTTTAAACCGAGCGATAAACGAATAGTCAACGGCGAAGTTTATACCGGCGAAGGATTTATCTCCGAGGATTTCGACTTTATCAAAGACGGAAAGTTACAAAGTTTTTTAATCTCTCAATACGTTGCCAATAAAACCGGCAACGAACGTGCAAAAAACACTTCATTTTCAATGGTTATCGAATCGGGCGACACTCCGCTTGACGAAATGATAAAAGGCATAGAAAAAGGCGTTATCATAGGTAGATTTTCAGGCGGTAACCCAAGCACGAACGGCGAATTTTCGGGTGTGGCGAAGAACGGTTTTTATATAGAAAACGGGCGTATACTTCATGCCCTATCCGAAACTATGATAAGCGGAAATTTGGCAGAATTGCTTAACAACCTCGTTAGCATCAGCCGTGAAACACTCGTTGACGGAAGTGTTGTCGCGCCTTATATGGCGTTTGACGGCATAACCGTTTCGGGCAAATAAAAACCATAAACAAGCGGAACGAAAATCTATTTTGTTCCGCTTATAATTTTTTACCGAAAAATGCAAAAAATAAGTGCATATAAGGTTTGTTCTATTGATTTTCTTACTTTATTATGTTATAATACATTGATTATGCGTACACGCTGTATTTGAAGTATATTGTATATTTCGAGGGGTTTATATGATTCGCAAAATATCATTGGTTTTATTGACGGTTATTATGCTTCTTTCGTCGCTCGTTTTCAACGTGTCCGCCGAGGAAGCAAAATACAAGGACACGGGCGAAAACGCGGTGAACTTTTCATCCGGCGCAAGTCTTTTTGATGCAAAGCGTAACACCTATACAAAAGCAGGCAAGGACGCATCCGTCACGCTCTCGCGTGATGACGGCGTCGCACATATTTATATAGAGTTTGACAGAACCCCGTCGGTATGGAACATCATCGATACCGAATCGGGTGAAAGCTTTGAGTGTGGCAAATACGGTTTTCTTCACGAATACGTTAATGTTGCCGAGCTGTT
>JAZRUB010000025.1:0-2968 GCA_045652305.1 Eubacteriales bacterium | reverse complement strand
GGTTTGCCGTCGAAATTGCAAGACGATTATTACGATAAATACTGGAATAAAATCGAAGTATATACAAGATATGATGTAAGTGCATTCATTAGAGATTACCTCAGCGTCAAGCAGCAAGCAATCCCTCAACAGAAAAAGATTTACACAATTTTTAAAGACCATGTGGAAATAAGCAGTATCCCGACAGAATCGCTTCTTTCGGATATGCTTGCATACGCAAAAAGGTATTCAAAACTTCTCGGCGAAAAGACTGGCAACTCTGTTCTGGGTGCATGTATTTTCCGTTTGAACCGTTTGGAGACAACGGTAACAAGACCGTTTTTCCTTGAAGTGTTGCGCATGTATGACGAAAACAAGTTGACGCTTGAACAGGTTACAGAAGCATTTTTGATTACAGAAAACTATGTTTTCCGCAGAAGCATTTGCGACTTACCTTCCAACGCCTTGAACAAAATCTTCTTGTTCCTTCATAGAGAAATCATCCGCTATGACGGCACAGAAGATAACTACGTCGAAAAACTGAAATACGCGCTTTTGTCCAAAAAAGAGCGCACTCGTTTGCCCGATGATGACGAATTTGCCGCAAACTTTACGAGCAGACCGGTATATCTTATGAACAGCAAAAACAAGATATATATTCTCGAGAGACTGGAGAATTTCGGAACTGCCGAAGATAAGGACATTTACCGTCATTGCGACGAGGGCGACTACTCCATAGAACATATTATGCCTCAGCACCTCACTCCTGCTTGGCAGAAAGCGTTAGGGGAGGATTTTGAGCAAATACACGATACGTGGTTACATAGAATTGCGAATCTTACCTTGACCGCATACAACTCGAAATATAGCAACAGTACGTTCGATGAAAAGAAAACCATGGAAAACGGTTTCGACGACAGCGGTATTAGAATGAACACTTGGATTGCCAAAAAAGACAAGTGGACTTTAGCAGAAATTGAAGAAAGAAGCGCATATCTATCAAGGCGGGCATTAACGATTTGGCCATATCCTGCCACGGAATACAAACCAGCCGAAAAACAAATGGACTCCTTTACACTCGATGACGAAGCTTCGTTGATGAGCGGCCGCCTTATTGCTCGTTTCAGTTATAAAAACACCGAACAACCCGTTACAAGCTGGGTTGAAATGTACCAAAAAGTATTACAAATACTCATTGCCGAAGATAAATCCATAATTACAAAGTTGGCTGTGTCGAATGATGATGGCATAGCGCTACATTTCAGCTTGACGCAAAAGAACTTCTCTAAGAGTGTTGAAATAGGCGACGGTATATACGCATGGACAAATACAAGCACGCAAAGCAAACTGTCTGTTTTGAATAGACTTTTCGCCTTGTACGATATTGATCCTACCGATTTGGTTTTCTACTTACGTGACGAAAGTGAGGAAAAAGAAAACGAAGTCGGAACACGCTATGAGTTAAGGAGAAAGTATTGGACCTATGCTCTTGAGTTCATTCACGAAGCACACGGCGACGGTTCGTACAGCAACGTTAATCCTTCAAAAGACAATTGGATAAGTGGATTCTTCGGCGTTCAGGGATGCAGTATATGTTGTGTAGCTAATTGGGATTGCGCAAGAGTAGAACTTTACTTAGGCAAAAGCAATACAGAAGAAAATAAAAAGCTATTCGACCTGTTATATTCAAAAAAGGACGAAATTGAATCCAAACTCGACGCAACGCTCATATGGAATCGCGGCGAAGATATAAAATCTTCTAAAATCAGTTACCAACTCGAAAGTGTGAGCATAGAAAACGAAACCGATTGGCTTCAAATGGCTAAATTCCACGCCGAATGGAGCAAGAAATTCTATGATGTAATTGTGCCATATTTAGCTTAAATCAATATACTTACAATTACCCCCACGGTATCTGGCGATACCGCGGGGGTGTTTTAGGTTCCCCTAAAATCTTGCGATTTTAGGGGATTCGTTTTCTACTTACTGTATAGATGCCATTTTAGATATTAGACGGGCTTCGCGTACTACCAATACCGCAAAGGGCGTTCCGCCCTTGCGGATTAAGATTTCGCTTTCTGTGCACGCGTTTTAGGGTTTTGTAATTCTATTCCCTCTCGATTATATATTATCTCTATGAAGCCCGAGGTTAAACCCTCGGGCTAAATTATTTTATTGGAGGTAATATACACAAATGAGCGAACTTGAACGTTCAAGTATCAACACACAGAAAGAGAGTAAGCACGAAACCCTCGAACCGACAACCGGCAAATGTGCTATTTGTTTTGAGGAGTTCCCGTTAGAGGAATTAGAAGAATTCGACGGTGAGTTAAGGTGCCGCAGTTGTCTTGAAGCGGAGACGGTTATATGCTGTCATTGCGGAAGGCGGATTTGGATCGACGAGAATGCAGGTAGTAGCAGTGTGCCGTTATGCGAAAGGTGTTTCGACAACCATTATACCACCTGCGCCGACTGTGACAGAGTTCTTCACCGCGATAACGCCTACTATGACGATGATGAACCCTACTGTCCCGATTGCTATTCCCGACACAATGACGGTAGATCTATCCACGATTATTACTACAAACCTACGCCGATTTTCTATGGCGAAGGAGAAAGATACTTCGGGGTCGAACTTGAAGTTGACGGTGCGGGTGAATGTGATGATTGTGCAGATAACGTAACCGACACGGCAAACTTAAACGGATTGGAACACGTATATTGTAAACATGACGGTTCATTGGACGAAGGATTCGAGATTGTAACACACCCCATGTCCTTGGAATATCACATAAAAGAAATGCCTTGGAATATGGTGTTGAACAAAGTTAAGAATATGGGTTATCTGTCTCACAAAGCAGGTACTTGCGGATTGCACGTACATGTCAATCGAGGTTCGCTCGGAGAAAATGACGAACAGCGTGATGCCTGCATAGCTCGTATTCTCTACTTTGTTGAAAAGCATTGGGATGAGCTTTTGAAGTTTTCC
>JAZRUB010000024.1:0-5594 GCA_045652305.1 Eubacteriales bacterium | reverse complement strand
CTTTGATTAGTCGTGTTCTACACTGAGATTTCTTTAAAAAGAATTCGACGGTGTAAAGTGCGAACCGTATGAATTGGTTTCTGCCGACGTGCCTAACGATTATGTAGGAACTGTTGTAGAAGAGCTTGGCAGACGTAAGGGCGAATTGTTGCAAATGAACCCTAACGGTAACGGAACACGTATGCGTATCGAATACTCTATTCCTGCACGTTGCTTGCTCGGTTATAGAAACGCATTCATGTCAGCAACTCGCGGTGAGGGTATTTTAAATAGCATTTTCGACGGCTATAAACCGTTCAAGGGCGATATTCAAATCCGCTTTACCGGTTCGCTTATCGCAAGCGAGGACGGTGAAACCACATCTTACGGTTGCTATAACTCGCAAGAACGCGGTAACCTGTTCGTTGGCCCCGGAATGAGTGTTTACGAGGGCATGGTAGTCGGAATCAATCCCAAAGCAGAAGATATGACAATAAACCCCTGCAAGAAAAAGCAGTTGACCGCTATTCGTTCTGCAGGCGCAGATGAAAAACTTATCTTGACACCGCCTATTATAATGTCGCTTGAAGAGGCTATCGAATTTATTTCCGAAGACGAATTAATCGAAGTTACTCCGAAATCGATAAGAATACGTAAACGTATCTTAAATAAAGAATTGCGTATGAAAGCCGAAAGCAGAGCTAAAAAAGCGGCATTGGCAAATAGTTAATAAGTAAGAAATAAAGAAGAGTTGCGTAACATTACGCAACTCTTGTTTTTTTATATCTTTAAGTTAAGCAATTGTAGGAACTTCGACTAAAGCAGGTGCTTGACAGTCACCGGCAAAAGCCAAAATGATGAGAAAGATTATTTCTGCGAGTAATAACCACGCGCCACGTCTTAATGTGGGCTTTTTAATTTTGATGTTAAGTATGAATCCAAGCGCAAGTGCAAACAATGCAATTCTAAAGAACCAAACGGTAACCGACGCAGGAATAAACGTGGTGAATAAGAACAAAATGGTGATAACCATGGTCGACATGGGAATCGGAACACCTCTAAATGTTTTAAGAGGCTTGTTGGGATTTTCGTTTGCAAGTGTATTGAAGTAGGCGAGTCTTATCGTACCGCAAGCAATGAACAGACCGTAAACGAAAATGTCAAACCAACCGTCAAAACCAAACGAATATGCGATATAGCAAGGCGTAAGACCAAAGCTGATTACGTCGCATAGACTGTCAAGCTGGACCCCATAAAACTTCTGTTTCGGTGTACGTTTTGTAGCTCTTGCGATTCTGCCGTCAAAGCAATCGCAAAGACACGCTAAAAATAGCATATAAAGAGCGAGCTTGAAGTTGCCGTTTCCGGCAAGAAAACAAGCCGTCACCGACGAAATAAGGCCAAATAGGGTAACCGCATTGGCTAATGAATAAAATCCAATAAACATAAAATCCTCCAACAATCACTTATATCTGTTGATGTTTTTTAACTCAAGATATAGTTTTTTATAGCTTTCATGGCGCGATTTGGAAATCTTGCCGTTTGCAACTGCGTCTGCAATACCGCATTCTTCCTCTTTGGTGTGTGTGCAATCGGCATATCTGCAATCCTTGACGTATTCGGAAAACTCAGGGAATAAAGAAGATAATTCCTTGTAGTCGATTTCGCAGTACAGTTCGGTATTAACAGCAGTAAATCCGGGCGTATCTGCCAGATACGTATTGTTTCCCAACGGGAATAACTCTGTGGCGCGAGTGGTATTCTTGCCTCGCGCTATCTTTTCGGAAAGTTCGCCTGTTTCAAGACCTAAAAACGGATAAAGCGAGTTTATCAACGTTGATTTGCCTACACCCGAAGCACCGCAAAGCACAGAAATTTTACCGCTTAGCAAATCTCTCGCTTCGTCAATACCTTGCTGTGTTTCAGAGCTTGTTATTACGACTTTGAAATGCGTTTTTCGATAAATATCGAGTATTTCCGCACAGTCTAAAAGGTCGTTTTTCGAAACAATTACAGCACATTCAATTCCGTTTTTTTCTGCAATTACAGAAAGTAAATCAATGTTGTAAAAATACGGCAACGGGTCTTTCGGTGCAACAACCATTGCAAGAAGGTCGATGTTTGCAACCGGCGGTCTTACCAAAAAATTTTTTCTCTGTAACAGGGAAGTGATAAATCCGTTTCCGTCACCGTTATCACGGAAAATCACCCTGTCCCCTGCGAGTATCTTGCCGTCGTTTTTACGTACCCGAGTGCCCGAATGACAGATATATGTCGTGTTTTCGCATTCGACCGTGTATCTGCCGTTTTTACCCGAAAGGACTAACCCTTCTTTTTCGATAATACTCAAGGATTCTCCTCCGCATTGTCGTCTTCGTGGGTGTTGTCTTCGACTTCTCCGACATCTTCGGTGTCTTCGCTGTCAGGCATCTCCGAAACGTATTGAACGATAATCAAATCAATTTCGGTTACGTCTTCGGTCAACGGAGTGTCTTTTTTGACGCTTTGGAAAAGGATTGCCGATTCATCGTCATAAATTTCGGTTTCGCGACAACCGATTACAGAAGTGAGCGCATTTCTGAATTCGTCGCAGTCATCTTCATACTCTATTATCGCTTCCCAAATGTATTTTTCACTTTCGGTTGTAGCGATATAATAGTAGTAATTAATCGCAATTTCTCTATCGGGCGAGGCTTGAGATAGCTTTTCTTCTGCCTCTTCGGGAGTAAGTCCTACAAAATCGGGAAGTCCTTGAGGCGGCACACCGATTTCGATAGTAACAACCGTGCCTTTGGGACTAACTTCACCTGCTTCGATACTTTGGCTTATAACTCGGTTTTCGCCGTCGTCAATAACCGTATAGGTAAATTCGACGTCGTATTTTGCATAGTTTTCCGCATACTTTTTAGCATCGTCTTCTGTCATTCCAATAAGGTTGGGGAGCGGTGCTGTGACTTCGGAAGTTTGCTTTGAGTATATATATACGGTAACAGTTTCACCGATTTCAAGCTCGGTTCCTGCAACAGGATAACTGCCTACAGCCTGACCATTTTGATAATAAGGGTAATCTCCTGATAAATTATCATCAACAAATTCAACCTTAAAACCGGAAAGCATTGTTTTTGCTTCGTTTTTAGAAAATCCCGTAACATTAGGGACACGCTTTGTTGTTAGCCTGTTTACGGTTATTTGCGTAAAATATAATTTTCCGTCAGAACCGGGTCTGCTTAAATGACCGCCTTCAGGCTCTGTGGATATGATAACGCCATCTTCCATATCGCTTCTGTATTCTTCGATTTTTTCAATAACTTCGAATTTAGCACCATAAGTACCATTAAGAAGCTTGTATTCGATGTCTTCATATTTAAGTCCAACAAGGTTGGGATACTGTATTTCAACATCGTTATCTTCAGAAGTAAAGGAAGTGAAAGCATCGCGCAAGACGAAAATACCAATGAGCACAAAAATAATAAGAAATGCAATCGAAACACCTGCAATGACAGGGAACATAGAACTGTTGTTTTTCTTCTTTTTCTTGGACTTTTTGTTTGCTTTGGGATTCTTGCGTTTGTTGCCCGAAGCCTTCTTTGCCTTCTTTTCGTCGGGTTGAGAAGTGATGGGGGGCGTTTTTTGAATAACGTCGTTTAAATCGTCTTCGTCATAAGGCTCAAGCTCAGAAGTGGCTATCATATCAATCGAAACAACACTGCTGTTGCCGACCGATTCATCCGAAGCGCCGGAACTCATTGCGAAAATAACTTCGGGGTTTCTTATAACCCATTCAATAGCCTTAACCATCGTATGTGCCGACATGAATCTGTCGGAAGGCGATTTTTCCATAGCCTTCAAAATGATTTGCGAAACTCCGACAGGGATATCCAAAACAATGTCGCGCGGATGTACAGGGTCATCGTTAACCTGCATCATAGCAACGTCCATCGGTGTTTCAGCGATAAAGGGAAGTGTTCCCGTAACCGCTTCATAGAACATAACACCGACCGAGTATATGTCGGAATAGTAATCGGTTTCTTTGCCACAAGCTTGTTCGGGGGAGATGTAATAAACGGTTCCTATAGCCCTTTCATCTCTCTGCTCCGAAACTGCGTTTGGAAGCTTTGCGATACCGAAGTCGGTGACTTTAATATCACCGTTTTTCATCAAAATAACGTTTTGAGGCTTAATATCACGGTGAACGACACCCTTGCTGTGAGCGTGTTCAAGAGCGCGTAATATCTGTGAAATATAGACACAAGCCTCTTTCCAAGAAATCGCGCCTTTGTTGTCTAAATATTCGCGTAGCGTAATACCGTCAAGATATTCCATAACAATGTATTTGATATCGGGATATATGGCTACGTCGTATACGCTGACAATATATTTGTTGGAAAGCATAGCAACAGCTTTTGATTCGTCAATAAATCTTGCTTCCGCCTGCTCGTTTCCGTTGTATTCATCATTTAGGATTTTAATAGCAACGATGCGGTTCATAACAAGGTCTTGCGCTTTCATTACACAAGCCATACCGCCGATTCCGACTAATTCGAGGATTTTATATCTTCCGTCGAGAACCTTGCCTACGAATCCTTCGTATTTGTCCATTGTGTTTTCCTTTCACACGAGCGATTTTAGTTTGATTTAGAAATTTCTTATTCTCCGCCAAATAAAACCGCCGTTATATTATCAAGGCCGCCGCCTGCGTTTGCTTCTTCAATAAGCTTTTCAACTCTGTCCTTGTAAGAGGGCTTCTTTGCTAAATACGAACCCGAAATTATTTCTCCGATTCGGTTGTCGTTTACGTGGTTTGTAAGCCCGTCGGAACAAAGTAAAATTCTATCGTAGGAGTCGATTCTGTAATAATCGGCTTCAACGTGTTCATTTACGCCCAATGCGCGTAAGATTATGTTCTTGTTAGGATGCGTTGCTGCTTCTTCGGGACGAATTTCGCCTTTTTCGATAAGGTATTGAACAAAAGAATGGTCCTTGGAAACCTGTTTAATACCGTTTTCGGTCTGACGATATATTCTGCTGTCACCTACGTTAATAGCAAACGTACCGCAAAGACATATCAATACGGCAACCATGGTCGTACCCATGCCCTCAAGTTCGGGAGCGGTAAGCGATTTGCGATAAACGGCATCGTTAGATGCGGTAACTGCATTCTTTAATAAAAGCCTGATTGCGCTTTCGTTATAATCATCGGCATTTCTTTCAGAAAAAGCCTTTTTTATGACGGAAGAAAAGGTTTTAACCGCAAGAGTGCTTGCAATATTACCGCCCTTTGCACCGCCCATTCCGTCGCAAACAATAGCGCAGAAGTAACTGTCTTTCGAGAAAACGGCATAACTGTCCTGATTGTTATTCCGCTTTAAACCTGTATCGGTTTTTCCGCCGTATTTCATTGCCGCTCTCCTTTAACATGATTTTTTATCGTCGGCGCGAAGCTGTCCGCAGGATGCATTTATATCAGAGCCTAACTTTCTTCTCACCGTTACGCTTATTTTATATGTTTCTACCGTTTCTGTAAATACCTTTATAGTATTTTTTTCGCTTCTTTTAAAGTTTTTTTCTTTTATAGGGTTTACGGGTATTAAATTTACGTGGCAAAGCATACCCGA
>JAZRUB010000023.1:0-3629 GCA_045652305.1 Eubacteriales bacterium | reverse complement strand
GTTTTGTTTCTTACTTGCACCGCTTTATGCATTAATTTCGCTGTTGTTCACCGTCGAAGACGGTTTTATGTATATTTTACTGTCAATAATTCCAATAGGATGTTTGTTTACGATTCCATTTTGGTTCTCTCTTGTTAAAATTAAAAAATACCGAGTTTCGAAGATAGGCAAGTATATCATATACGACTCTATTACATGCCTTATTCCTGCAATTTTCAGTATTTTGTTTTCAGAGGTAGTTTCCACAATCGCAAACGGAAAATCGAGTGCAGACGGATTCGTCACATTAGTTTTTTCTGTAATATTCTTAATTGTTGGTTTTATATTTTGGTTTATGTATTGGCTATTTTCGTATAAAGAAAATAACCGCCCTTAGCTCAGCGGATAGAGCAACGGATTCCGATTCCGTAGGCCGGGGGTTCAAATCCCTTAGGGCGGGCCAAGAAAAAGCACCCATCGGGTGCTTTTTAAGTTTCTAAATACAATCAAAGGAGTGTTTTAATTGATAGATATTTCCGCGTGGATAAATAATTTTTCGGAAAAGCTTATCAAAACATTTGATAACAGAGTATGGTTTGTAGGTTTACAAGGCAGTTATAGCCGCGATGAAGCAACAGTCAACAGTGACATTGACGTAGTTGTTATACTTGACGAATTATCAGCAACCGATATACAAACCTATAACACCATGTTAGATGAACTGCCACACAGAGAAATGATATGCGGTTTCCTCTCCGGCAAAAAAGAAATTTTCAATTGGGAACCGTCAGACCTTGTTCAGTTTTATTACGACACAACACCCATAATAGGAAGTCTTGATGACTTACTGACATTGATTGACGATTCAGCTATCGACAGAGCAATAAAAATAGGCGCGTGTAACATTTTTCACGCATGCGTTCATAATATGTTGTACGAAAAGAGCGAGGAAATACTAAGAGGTTTATACAAATCAGCTTCTTTTGTTTTACAAGCGGTTTATTTTAAGCAAACCAGAACCCATATTAGAAAAATGAACGATTTAATTAAAGTAATCAACTCAAACGACCGAGTTATCACCGATACATTTTTAGCTTTAAAAAACGGTGCAAACGTTAATTTCACAAAAATGTCCGAAACATTATTTTTGTGGTGTAAGGAATTAGTTGTGGCTTGATTAAATCTTGTCAATTTCAACACAATTTTCAAAAGTCTTATTGACAAATAAAAGGGTTATATGTATAATACAAATAGAGCTTTTACATAACTGACGGATTGTGCGGATAACCGCATGGGAATGTAAAAGTATATTGCCGACCGTCTGGGCAAATCAGTGTAAAAGCTGGTTTGCCTTTGTTTTTTTATGAATGAGAGGTATTGTTATGGAACATAAGAATTGGAACGGTTTTAACAAGGGTATTTGGCAAGATGAAATCAATGTACGTGATTTTATTCAGACTAACTATAAGGAATATTTAGGCGATGAGTCTTTTCTCGCAAAAGCGACACCGAGAACAAACACAGTGATGAAAAAACTACAATCGCTCTTCGCTTTAGAACGTCAATATGGCGGTGTTTTAGATATAGATACAGGCACGGTTTCGTCGCTTACCAGTTACTCGCCCGGTTATATTGACAAAGATAACGAAATCATTGTGGGGTTGCAGACCAATCGCCCGTTAAAGAGGGGCGTTAACCCTTTTGGTGGTATGCGTATGGCTAAACAGGCATGTGAAGCATACGGTTATCAGTTGAGCAGCAAAATAGAGGAAGAATTCCGCTTCCGTACAACACATAACGACGGCGTATTTCGTGCATATACCGATGAAATGCGTGCCGCACGTAAGAGTCACGTTATTACAGGTTTACCCGATGCTTATGGACGCGGAAGAATAATAGGCGACTATCGTCGTGTTGCACTTTACGGCGTTGATAGACTCATCGAAAAAAAGAGAATAGATAAAGCAAATCTATCAAATCAAGTATTTGACGTAGATACAATTCGTCTTGACGAAGAAATTTATCAACAAATTGCTTTTCTTGGCTATTTGAAAGAAATGGCCAGTATGTACGGATTCGACATTAGCCAACCCGCTTCCAATGCTCGCGAAGCGGTACAATGGACTTATTTCGCATATCTCGGCGCAATCAAGGAACAAAACGGCGCCGCTATGTCATTGGGTAGGGTAAGTACGTTCTTTGATATTTACTTTGAACGTGACATAGCCAACGGTATTCTTACCGAAGAAGGTGCGCAAGAACTTATTGACGATTTCGTTATTAAGCTTCGTGCTGCTCGTCATCTTCGTACTCCTGAATACAACGAATTATTCGGCGGTGACCCGATGTGGATTACCGAGGCTGTAGGCGGCATGGGCGAAGACGGAAGAACGCTCGTTACAAAGAGCAGTTACCGCATACTTAACACGCTCTATACGTTAGGTTCTTCTCCCGAACCCAATCTTACTATCCTTTGGTCAAATTCGCTCCCTGCGCCTTTTAAGCGCTTCTGCGCAAAGGTTTCGGGCGATACCGACTCCATACAGTACGAAAACGATGATATAATGCGCCCCGTTTACGGTGACGACTATGCTATCGCATGTTGCGTTTCTGCAATGAAAATCGGCAAACAGATGCAGTTCTTTGGCGCAAGATGTAACCTTGCCAAGTTACTTTTAATAGCAATTAACGGCGGATATGATGCAGACAGCGGCATCCACATTGGTCCCCAAATGCCAATGATGGACGTCGATAAACTGGATTACGACGCAGTTATTGAACGTTTTGATGTTTATATTTCTTGGCTTACTCACCTTTATGTAAACACTATGAACATCATTCACTATATGCATGATAAATATGCCTATGAAAAAACGCAAATGGCATTGCATGACACAAAAGTAGAACGCTTTATGGCATTTGGTATTGCAGGACTTTCTGTTGTCGCCGACTCTCTAAGTGCGATTAAATTTGCATCTGTAAAACCCATCAAGGGCGATAACGGTTTTATCACTTCTTTTGAAACGGTTGGCGATTTTCCTAAATACGGAAACGATGACGATAGGGTAGACCTCATAGCAAAAGACATGGCACACAAGTTCATCACAGAACTTCGCAAAACACCTACCTATCGTAATGCTATTCATACTTTATCAGTTCTTACAATCACGTCAAACGTTGCCTACGGCAAGAACACAGGTGCTACTCCCGATGGCAGAGGAGCACGCGAGCCTTTCGCACCCGGTGCAAATCCCATGCACAACCGCGAGAAAAACGGTGCTCTTGCTTCGCTTAACTCGGTTGCTAAAATAAGCTACGATGACTGTCGCGACGGCATATCCAATACATTCTCTATTACACCCGATGCATTGGGCAAAACCGAAGAAGAACGCATCACAAATCTCGTTACAATTCTTGACGGTTATTTTGCAAAGAAGGCACATCACATCAACGTCAACGTAATGAACCGCGAAACCCTTCTTAAGGCATACGAAAATCCCGAAGCATATCCTAACCTTACTATTCGTGTTTCAGGCTATGCGGTCAACTTCTGCAAACTCTCTCGTGAACAACAACGCGAAGTTATTAGCAGAACGTTCCACGAAAATGTATGAGTAAATCTGTTTTAGGTAGAGTTCATTCTTTTCAAA
>JAZRUB010000022.1:0-5745 GCA_045652305.1 Eubacteriales bacterium | reverse complement strand
ACGCCGTCAAGATACAACTCGCCCAAAACCTTTTACCACCTTTTAATATAAACTTTCCTGCTCTCGTCGGCGCACACTCGGCGAATAACCTCTTCCTGCTCGGCATCGGTTTTGCAGATGATAAGCATATCGGGTTTTTCGTCGGTTTCCAAAAGCTCTTTTTTAAAGCAAAGACAGATAAATTCGGTCTTTTTTGCGCGACAGGCACGTATAAATTCAAGAACAACAAGCGCCACACCGAGCGCCGCAAACATGGCAAGTAAAATATTACCAAAAACCGCCATTCTCAATCACCTCTATTATATTATACGCGCCAAAAAATTGCAAGTGAAAAAGATAATTTTAATGCGGGGAAAACAAAAGGACACACGTGGTGTCCTTTGTGTAAATTACATAGCAGGTTTGTTGTCTGGGGTTTTATGCGCAGTATAATTCTTGGAAGCATTAATTACGTCTAAAAGAAGTTGCGCCGTTTCGCTGTCCAAGTCTAAAATTTCCTCTTCTGTCCACATCAAGGCAGAAAGTTTATTAGGCGCTACTCCCATCTTTTCACGAATAGCAATCATGGTTGGGTGTTCGGGAGGTATATACATATTCAAAACCTGGTCTCCATAATAATCATCTCTAAATTTAGCGCCCCATAAAACACAAGGTATAAGACCAGTTCCATCATAAAACTCACTTACACCTGCATCATAAGTTGGATCATACCCTGCGTAAATATCTATACCAAAATTTTTATAATGTACATCTTGCAATCTTCTGGCTGCCTCTTCGTATGGTAAATGATATCTTTTAGCATAAATACCCGGTAAGTATTCAAGCAATTCATCCATTACATCTTCGCCTGTTATAGCTGTTGGGTCATCCGGATTGGTATTATCATCCTTGTTTGTATCATCGCTTGTATCGCTAACATCGCTATTATCACTTACTTCAGAACTTGTCTCGCTAATAGTATCACTTACCTCAAAGCTATTATCACTACTATTGGAACTATTTTCAAAGCTATCACTACTCTCCACAATGCTTGATTCGGGCTTAGAGCTATTTGCTTGACCGGATGTATCAACTGGTTTATCCCCATCACAAGCAGTTAGTCCTGTTGCTGCAACTACAGCAGCAATACCACCGATTAAATATTTTTTTAATTCTTCAAATTTTGTCATATTTTCCTCTCCCGAAAAAATTTTTAAAATTTAAGCTAACACCTTCTATGCCTTAATTATATTTCAAGAATTTCCATTTGTCTATACCCAAAATCAAAAAAACAAAAGGACTGCCTTGGGCAAAGGGCAGCAAATTGTTTTCGTGGGCGACAGGATTCTCCGTTCGCTTTCACGACTTACCGCATTGCTCCGCAATGCTCTCGTCGTTTCGCTCTCTCCCCTGTGGCGGTAAAAACGTGTCCCCGACACGTTTTTACTCGCCCTTCGAATCCCCTCTGAACAAAACAAAAAGGACACACAAAGTGTCCTTTTTGTTTTGGCGGAGAAGGTGGGATTCGAACCCACGAACGGTTTTAGCCGTTACACGATTTCCAATCGTGCGCCCTCGACCAGCTAAGCGACTTCTCCAAATATTTACGCACTCGTTTAACGTGCTTGGCTATTATATCACAGTATTTTTAAGTTGTCAACATTATTTTTGCTTTTTATTGTTTCATTTTTTTGGATTTGTTTCCTAAAAATTGCATATACTATTTACAATTAATATATTTCGGGAGGACTTTATGCTTCCGCAAGAGCCGTATAAAAAGTTTGCAGTAATTACTCTCTATGCCACAGTCGGTATCGCTTTGCTTTATATTCTCTTTCACTACCTTTGGGGCGCAATCCTCCCGTTTATATTCGCCTATCTGTTCGCAGAGTGTTTCAGACCGATTGTTAAGTATTCCGAATCACACAAGACCTTCCCGAAACGAAGCTTTGTGCTTTTTGTGGTTTTACTTGCAACCGCTTCCCTCGCAGCGCTCGTATACGCAATCACTCGTCAGGTGTGTATCGAAATAAGCGAACTCGCAGGAAGAATAAAAGAATCGGTCGCGCTTATCCGCACCGACGACGGCTATGCCAACGAAATGATTAACAAAATAAGCGGCATGATACCCTTTTTCGACCTTAGAGAACAGTTTTGGGAGATGCGAGCAAACCTCGACGAGGAGTTATGGTCGATGCTCGTTTCGGTCGGTGAAAATATGTCGGGAACACTTCTGTCGTTTGTCGGTACGGCGGCATCGTTTTTGCCCAACGCGCTTTTTACGATTGTCGTGGTCATCGTCGCAACCTATTATTTCGCAATCGACAGAGTGAGAATCAACAGCTTTTTCCTGTCGTTATTCCCCAAAAAGCTCCGCCCGACCTTGAAAAACGCAAGAGATAATCTTGCCGAAACGGTTGGGAAATACATTCGCGCATACAGCGTATTGTTTTTAATCACCTTTTGCGAACTGCTTTTGGCGTTTATGTTTTTAGACGTAAAATATTCGTTCGTTCTCGCGCTTATTATTTCGTTGGTAGACGTGCTTCCCGTACTCGGAACGGGAACGGTTCTTATCCCTTGGGGGATTTTCGCGCTAATCATCGGCAACTACGGTTTCGGCATAGGGTTGCTTATAACCTACGCGGTAATAATCATCGTGCGACAGATTATCGAACCGAAAATAATCGGAAAATTCATCGGGCTTTCGCCTCTTTCGGCACTTGCCTCGATGTATATAGGACTTAAACTCATGGGGTTGCTCGGCTTATTCGCTTTCCCTCTCGGCGCGATATTAATCAAGCGCTATCTCTCGACGAAAAAAACACCCACGCAGTAATACGTGGGTGAAATTCATGAATTATTTAATGTTGTCGCTAATGAGTTTAATATCCGCACCGACCGAACGGAGTTTGCCTACCATGTCCTCATATCCGCGTTCGATGTGGTAAATATCGTCGATAATAGTAGTACCGTTTGCCGAAAGCGCGGCGATAACCATAGCCGCACCTGCACGAAGGTCAACCGCGCGAACGTTCGCAGGACGGAAAGCTTCAATGCCCTCGATATTCGCATCACGGCCCGTAACGGTTATCTTTGCGCCCATACGTACAAGCTCATCGGTGTACTTAAAGCGCGAATCCATTACACTTTCGGTGATTTTGCTGTGTCCCTCTGCAAGACAAAGGAGAACGCAAAACTGCGGATTCATATCCGTCGGGAAACCGGGGTAAAAGTCGGTCTTTACACGTGCTTTTTTAAGGTTTCCGTCAGAACGGACACGCACGTAATCGTCGCCCTCTTCGACTTCGACGCCCATTTCAACAAGCTTACGGGTTGTAGCCTCAAGATGTCGGGGGATGACGTTATTGACAACAAGGTCGCCTTTTGTTGCGGCGGCGGCTATCATGTACGTGCCTGCCTCTATCATGTCGGGGATAATTGCATAAGTACCGCCGTGGAGGCTTTCGACACCGCGAATCTTTATAACCTCGGTACCTGCGCCCGAAATATTTGCACCGCAAGAGTTTAAAAAGTTTGCAAGGTCAACTATATGAGGTTCACGCGCGGCATTGTCGATAACCGTCATACCGTTTGCGGTTACGGCAGCCAACATTATATTAACCGTCGCACCGACCGATGCAACGTCCATATATATCGGCGCACCCTCAAGCTTGCCGTCAGAAATGCAACTAATGCCTTGGTCTATACAAGTTACCGTCGCACCGAGTGCCTCAAAGCCCTTTATATGCTGGTCAATCGGACGTGCGCCAAGGTTACATCCGCCGGGGAGAGAGGTATACGACCTGCCGAATCTGCCCAACTCCGCACCAAGTACATAATAAGAACCGCGCATACTTTTTACAAGGTCAAGCGGTACGCTGTTGCTGCGAACGGTACTGGTATCCACACGATATGTATAGGCATCGATTCTTTCGACCCCCGCACCCATGCGGCGTACAATCTCCAATGCTGTTTTTATATCACTTACGTCGGGTAAATTTTCCAAAACGCAGACATCATTTACCAAAATTGTGGCAAAAATAATAGGTAGAGCCGCGTTTTTCATTCCGCCGATATTTATAGTACCGAGAAGAGGTCTTCCGCCGGAAACACAAAGTTTATCCATATCTACATACACCTTTCGGTCTGAGTATCCAAAAAGAAACGAACTCAATCATTTTCGTCTATAGCAAAATTATACAATTTATGATAACATTTACAATTCCAAAAGTCAAGGGCTTTAATCGCTCACAATACAGTTTATGCAACATTCAAATACTTGACAAATTTTTGCCTTTATTATAATATAATTGAAATGTGTTTGTAATTTTATTTGACGTTATATATGAAACATATAAGAAAGGACAGGTATATGTCAAAAAGCAAAAAACCAAATGTTAAGATAATTTTTCTCGGCGGTGTTGACGGTATCGGAATGAACTGCACCGCGTTTGAATATGCCAACGACATAATAATCGTAGATTGCGGTGTTTCTTTCCCCGAGGACGATATGTTGGGGGTTGACCTTGTTATTCCCGACTTTACTTACCTCGAAACCAACGCCGAAAAGGTGCGCGGTTTGCTTATCACGCACGGACACGAGGACCATATAGGCGCAGTCCCCTATTTTCTTCAAAAATTCCCGAACGTTCCTATCATCGCCGCAAGGCTGACTTTGGGCATTTTGGAGGGCAAAATCCAAGAACACGGTATCCGCAACGCAAAACTTCACGAGGTTCACGCAGGTGAAACCGTAAATTTAGGTTGTTTCCAAGCCGAATTTATCAACGTCAACCACTCGATGCCCGACGCCTGCGCGATATGCATAAACACCCCCTGCGGACGTATAATGCACACAGGTGACTTCAAGGTTGACTACACCCCCGTCGGTGAGAGAATGATTGACCTTCCCCGAATTGCCGAACTCGGCAGAAAGGGCATACAGCTTCTTCTTTGCGACAGCACCAACGCAGAGCGCCCCGGTTACACCCCGAGCGAGAGCAGTCTTGCCGAAAGCTTTGACCGAATCTTCAACAACGAAGACCGCAGAGTCGTTATCGCTACTTTTTCCTCTAACGTTCACCGCGTTCAGCAGATAATAAACGCGTCGGAAAAATACGGCAGAAAGGTTGCCATAAGCGGAAGAAGTATGCAAAACTTTGTCAATGCGGCAGTAAAATTGGGTTATCTCGACGTTCCCGACGATATTATGATAGACCTAAACGATGCACAAAAGTATCCGCCCGAACGGGTAACGCTTGTCACCACGGGCAGTCAGGGCGAACCGATGAGCGCACTTTACCGCATGGCGTTTGGCGAGCATAATCAGGTGTCCCTCGGTGCAAACGATTTGGTCGTGCTTTCGTCGTCGGCAATCCCCGGCAACGAAAAGCTTATAACCAAGATTATCAACGAGCTTTACAAGCGCGGTACAGACGTTATAACTTACAGCAATTACGACGTTCACGTTTCGGGCCACGCTTGCCGCGAGGAGCTGAAGCTTATTCACGCACTTACTTCTCCCGAATTTTTCATGCCGATTCACGGCGAATACAAACATCTTATCGCACACGCAGGGCTTGCGCATGAAATGGGCATACCCGAAAGCCATATAGTTATCCCCGAAATCGGCAGAGTAGTCGAAATGAGCAAACGCAAACTCAAACCCGCCTCAACCGTAGCGGCAGGTTCTGTAATGGTAGACGGAAGCGGCATGGGCGGCGTAAACGGCGTTGTTCTGCGTGACAGAAAACGTCTGTCCGA
>JAZRUB010000021.1:0-5757 GCA_045652305.1 Eubacteriales bacterium | reverse complement strand
TGCGAACTCCTTGACTTTATTGTACAAAACTTCGGTTTGAATGTGGTTGACCTGATAAAAAGAGTTCGGACTGATACGGAATTTCAAACCGCACAATGTGTCGGTTATATAACCGTTGCCGTAAAGCACTTCGCTTTTTTCACCGAGGAAAATCGGTGTGTCGGTAGGATTTATATTCCACACGACCGTAGAAATATTGGGGTGCTTATCGAGCAAAGCAGACACAAAATCACGTTTCTTCGGAAACTCGCCCTTTGCAGTTACGATAACCACCATAATTTCGCCGTTATTGCTGCCTCGGCGAATAAGCACGTGGCGAATAAAACCTCGCTTGGTATTAAGGTCGTATGCCTTTAATTTGAAAGAAACGCAAAGCTTTTTAATCGTCTGTACAATTTTATTCGAATAAGCGTCTTCAAGCATACAGGAATCAACCGGAACAATTTTCCTTGTTGACGACTGATAAATGCCCGAAACAATCCTGCCGCTTTTAAATCCGAATATATGGGTTGCCTTGTTTCGATAGAAATAAGGCTCACTCATACCGATTATTTCATCCACGTGGCAATATTTGCCTATCTTGCGTATAACTTTCGCTTGTTTAAAGGACAACTGTTCTTCGTATGTAAGGTTTTGCAACTGACAGCCGCCACATTTTTTAAAATTGGGACAATTCATTTTAAATCATTTAGCCTTTATTTCTGTACGAATTTAACAGCAGTACCGTATACTATTACCTCTGCCGCGCCTTGCATAACTGCCGCCGATGCATAACGAACGTTTACGATAGCATCTGCGCCAAGCGCTTCGGCTTCTTCAACCATGCGTTTGGTGGCAAGTGCTCTTGCCTCGTTCATCATCTCGTTGTAGGCTTTAAGTTCTCCACCTACCAAAGTTTTGAAACTCTGCGCGATGTCTTTGCCTATATGCTTTGACTGAATTGTACTTCCTTTCACAAGGCTCAACGTTTCTAATTCTTTTCCGCTTATATAATCAGTATTTACTAATATCATCTTCTTCACCTTTCTTGATTTCATTTATTCTTTCTATACAGACTTTGACCATTACCGCCGAAAACAACAGAGGAAGAATACCTAAAACGTATTTCCACATACTGTCAAACAGCGATATTAAAAAGCCAAAGTAGGCAATGTAATAAATTATAACTATGACCGAAACGACAATCGGCACGACCATTTTTCTTTTGTGAGATTTCATGCCCATCTCCTTAAAACCTATTGTTTGCTCAAGCAAACAGCAGTTTCGTCTGTAATTTGTTTAGGTGGGAAAAGTTCGATGCCGACAACGCCGTATTTTTTCTGTTCTTCCGCAGAGTAATACTGTTCCATATCTGCAGGGTGTGCTGTGTCAATGTCATCTGCAGTATATCCACATTGCAAAAGAGGCAAAGTTTTGTACAGTTCTTCAAAACTGCCGAACTGATGTAGCTTCTTGACGGTTGCACACATCTTCTCACCATTGACTGTGTTTGTGAAAATAATGTTATCACCTATTTTGATTGTTTGACGCTTTTCATCAAACAGACGGAGTTCGATGTTTTTGGTTCCACTCTTTATCTTTTCAAAAGGGGATGCATAGAGTTTCATTTCATGCGTGGTTTTCCGACTTAAACAAACAACCGTTTCCACATGCCCTGTGCGCGGGAACAAATCAAACGGAGTTGCTTCGTGGGTCGTATAACCATACTGTGCAAAAATAGCGCAATCGCGTGCAAGTGTTGCTACGTCGCAGGAAATATACACGATATTATCGGGCGACGCGTTAACAACCGTTTCGATAACCGCTTTGTCAAGCCCTTTGCGCGGAGGGTCTACTATTATCGTATCGGGAGAGCCGAACTCCTTTTTACATTCGCCGACACCGACCGATGCATCACCGCAGACAAACAGAGTATTATTTTCGTTTCTTCCGTTCAATTCTGCGTTTATTTTTGCGTTTTCAACGGCAGGTTCGATTATTTCGACACCGCAGAGTTTGTCCTGTTCTCTTGCTACGCAAAGACCGATAGTACCCGCACCGCAATAGAGGTCGAGGATAATATTTCCGTTTTCTTTTTTGGGAATTAGCGAACCGGCATATTTATACAACTTTTCTGCCATGACCGCATTCACTTGATAAAATGCGCGGGGCGAAAGTTCAAATTCTCTGCCGCAAAGAGTGTCGCGCAAAGTATCTTTTCCAACAAGGCGATAGGTTTCTTCCCCGAAAATAACGTTGTCGCGTCTTTTGTTTATATTAATATGTACGCCGATGACCTCGTCAAATCTATTGTATATGCTCTCTGCAAGAGGTTTCAATTTCTTATCCTTTTCGGCAACGACAAGGCAGAGTATTATTTCGCCTTTGCGGTTTTTGCGCATTACCGCATGGCGAAGAACGCCCTTTGCTTTAACTTCATCGTATGCCGTAACGCCTAAACTTTCGGCAGTTTTGGCGCAAAAGTCGGCAATTTCGGTAAAGATAGCATCCTGAAGTTTACATTCCGAATGTTTGACTATTCGATGTGAACGACGTGCATAATATCCGAAAACAACATCTTTTCCATCAGGGGCAAACGGGTACTGAACCTTATTTCTGTAATCGTCGGGATTGTCCGAAACAGTATCGTTTACTTTTATATCAATACCGCCGATTCGATTAAACGCCTGTTCGACGATATTTTTTTTAATATTAAGTTCCGCGATATATGAAATATGGCGAAACGAGCAACCACCGCATTGACGGCATACCTCGCAGTCGGGTTCGATTCGGTCGGCTGACGGTTCAATCACGTTTAAAAGTTTAGCAAAGGAATGGCTTTTAAGTTCTTTTACTATCTTAACTTCACATCTGTCGCCGACAGCCGTGTCGGACACAAATACGACTTTGCCGTCGTGTCTGCCGACACCGAAACCCTCGGGCGTGAGGTCGGTTATATCAAGCGTTATTATATCGTTCTTCATTATTTACCTTTTTGCGTTTTGCCTCGTTTAAAACCTTGGGTTTAGTGAGCATTTCAATAAACGGAGAAAGTATATTCATAAAGAGTACAACGAAATATCCCCATTCAAAACCGCCCGACGTCTTTCGCAAAGCGAACGTCATTACACCGCAGACCGCGCCAAAGATGAAACGGCCTGTTTTTGTCATAGGCACAGTCATAGCATCGTTAACCGCAAATGCCGATAGGAACGCTATAGAGCCTGAAAGCAAAACGCTGTATGCATAGTAATTACTTTCGGCATCGTCGGAGGGATAAGCCAACGCGAGAAGCAAAATCGGCACGAGAAAAGCAACCGTTCCGCCCCAATCTGCCTCCTTGCGTATGCAAAGCCATATAAGCGAAACGACAATAGCAAAAACCGCCACTTCGCCCATACATCCGCTTGCATATCCGTAAAGCTGAGCAAAAACACCGTCCTCGTAAACGCTTCCGTCGGTCATGAATTGCAAAGGAGAAATTACGCGGTAACCCTCTAAAAGTTTCGGTTCAATAGTAAAATCAAACGCCGAAAAATAAGCAAACGGACGCGTAAACGCGGTCATCTGACTTTTGCACAATAAACTTAATACACCCGCAGAAAATACAAAAGGATTAAAAAGACGTTTTCCGCGAAAAACTCTGATATTCTTGGCAATCACAACAAGCACAGCCGACAGCATAGGTACCCACAGCGAAACCGCAACCGGCATCATAAACGCTGATAAAATACCGTATACTGCAGACATCAAATCAAGCCTTGCTCCGATATGCATTTTAAACACGTAGCGCTGAACCAAATAGTCGAGCCCAAGGCTAAAAAATGCCGATATGAAGCAAATAGTAATTACCCTTGCGCCAAACATAAATACACTCCAGACCAAAATAGGAGCAATGGCAACAAACCATTCGATTGCGCGGGAATAACGCTTTTTATCGGTATGGATATACGGTGCGCCAATAGTTCTTTCCATCATCACTCCTCCTCTTTGTTGTCGTCGGTATCTCTGATAAGCGAAAACAAAGGTATTCCACTCGGGCAGATAAATTCACAAGCACCGCATGAAACACAGTATTTCTTTAATTTCTTTCGTTCGCTTTCAATCAAAACCTCGTTAGGCATTAGCCTTACGGGGCAAACCTCCATACATCTTCCGCAAGAAATACACGGAGTTTGCAACCTTGTTTGTTTTTTTGCGCAAATCAAAGCGCAGGTGCTGTCGGTAACCGCACCGCCCATAAGTCCGCCCGAAAGCAAGCTGTTTTCAACGAAAAATTCTTCGTTTTCGGGAGAAGCGCAAATCTTCGTGATATCATGAACGGTAATACCGCGAGGAACGCGTAAATTACCGCCCTTTTCGGTATTATCAAAACAAACCGAAACATATCTGTCAAGCTGAGGTATTCCACTTATCATTGCATTATAAAGCGCCATTACCGTTTCGGGCGAAACGATAAGAACACCCAAGTCAAGTGCGGTTTGTTCTTCCTCTAACCTTTTTAAGTAAAGCGCGTGCATAATCGCACGGTCGCTATATGGATATTTATCTTCAAGTCTTGCAGATACGAACAATTTTCCGTCGGTTGCATATTCCGAAAGCTTTTCAAGCACTGTTTCGCGGTAATACTCACACGCAAAAACACATTTCAATGCGCCTGTTGCCTGTACCAAAACCTTTGCACCCCCGACAATACTTTGCGCGTTTTCTATACAAAGGCGGTAATTAATAGCACTTTCCGCATCGGTTTCGGTGCAGTCGATAACCAATCTTTTGCAGTCGTTTTTGATAGCAGAAAGCAATTTCCAAAGCGGTTTGCCCGAGCGGGTATCGATTATCGCAAATTTTTTTGCACTTTCGATAACGTCTTCACGTGTAAGGTCGGCAAGTGCGCGTGTTTCGGGTTCGAATATGCGGTCTTCACTATCGTCTGCGTTTTGGTCTCCGACCACGACAAAATACTTTTTGCCCTCTACTTTCGTGATACCACGAAAAGTACCGCTAATCGAAGAATACACAGGTGTTTGCGCGTTTTCGCCAAGCAACGTGCCCCTTTTCACCTTAGAGCCTGCTTTGACAGATGCGCTCGCTTCAATTTCGGCATCAAGGCATACTACCGAGCATTTATCTATATTCTTTATTTCGTGTGTTGCGTATTGTGTACGTCGTATTGGGCGAACTCCGCCCGGAAAATCTAATATCATATACGTCTACTTCCCAACCGAATATACTTATTCAAAATAATTATATCACACCTGTATGATTTTTCAAGTAAAAGTTTTGTTACATCTTATTGAAATGTTTGGAGATATAAGTTATAATGTGCATAAAGAAATGTATTTTTGCTGAAAAGAGTGATATTTTGAAACTCACCAATAAAATAGACATAAAAGTTTTTATTCTTTTTTTGCTGAAAAACGTCGGCGAACCGCTTGAATACACTACCGTAAACGACATCGTCGTGCAAGACGAGTTTGTTAACTATTTTGATTTTGCGTTTTGCTTTTCCGAACTTTTGGAAGCCGGACAAATTGAGGAATATCAAGTCGAAGAAAACTGCCTTTATTCGATTTCCGAAAGCGGAAAAGAGGTTCTCGAAAGTTACGAAAGTTCGCTTCTTCCCATTATCCGCGAACGTGCATTGCGAAGTGCGTTAAGGCTTATCGCCTTTTATCGCAACGGCAACCGTGTTTCGAGCACAATAACCGATTGCGGTGACGGGTATACGTTAAAGTGTAACATCGTTGATAAACAAAAAACTTTATTCTCTGTCGAAGT
>JAZRUB010000020.1:0-16431 GCA_045652305.1 Eubacteriales bacterium | reverse complement strand
ATATTTTCAAGCCGTCTGTTCAACTCTAAATTGAACAGGCGGTTTTCTTTTCGCTTCACAACTGTTTTTTGATTTTTATATTAACTTTTTAGTGTTTTTATTAGTATAACAAAAAAATGATGGTAGACACAAAAAAGTGTCTACCATCATGTTCAGTCTGTCAAAAAATCCAAGACCAAAAAGGGTACAAAAACACGACTTTTAGGCGGTGTGAATACACTTGACTCACTCTATCCAAACGCCGTCTGCATCGGAATGTACGAATAAATTTGAATCGTCCATTAAATTGTGCAGAATTCGGCTGAGAGCCTTTCTTTCGAGGCTGATTTCGTATGGATATTTCGAGAGATGCTCCAAAATGTCCTTTTGGCGCAGATGGCGCGTGGGGGAAGAATACTCTTTTATGATTTGATATACATAAAGCGGAGCCATGCTTTTGCGAGTGTTGGTTTTCTTCGGGCGATAAAGCTTATCAAGCTCTTCGTCGCTCATGCGTTCTATTTTTTCTACTTGTAAACGGATGTTGTCGTTTACTTCTTCTTTGGATTTTCCAAACTCGTGCAAAACCATAGCCGAAGCCAAGCAACGAGCCTCGTAATCAATAATGAATTGAGGCGCAGAAAGACTTATTAACTTGCACACTCGCTTTGCGCGTATTATAACCGAGTAGGCACAAATGTTATTACCTATTCGTTTTTCGGCGTCCGAAAAGCAGTCTTCGCGGTAGGTATCGTAATATTTGCGCTCGTCTTTTGATATGTTTACGTGAATATTTTCCTTGATTAACGATTGCTCGTCTTCATCCAACGGTTTCTCGTCGATGATTTTTTGGGATATTTTCTTTATGTCGTGGATTATGTCGTGCTTTTCGCCTATTTCATAAATGACGCCATAATCGGTTTCGGTATTAAAAGGGCGGACGTATGTGTTCCAGGTTTCAAAGAGCTTGTCCGAGCCTAAAGCTTTGCGACACTCGACGGGGTCTGACGACAATTTATCATCCAAACGCCCGATCTCCCATAATTCCGAATAAAGATTTTTAAAGCGTTTTTGTATTTTTTCAAGGTCGGAAAGATTCCAATCTATCTTGCATCGACAACTTATTTTTTCGGTACCGTTATCCCAGGGAATATATAAAATCCCATCTTCGTCGGTACGCTCAAACATAAGATTTATATATTCTTCCGGCGTTATACTATTGTCGAACGATAAAATCATGTTTTCTGTCACTTCAAAACACCCCATGTCTTTTTATTATGGGCTTATTATACGGAAACGAATGCACCGCATTTGGTTCAACACATATAAAAATCATAAATTATTTAGAAAATTTGGAAGAACTCCATTTTTTATTTTGACGTCTAAACCGTTTATAACACGAAAATGCATAAAACCTCTGCAATTTCAGTACTTTTTCCAGCTGTTTGAATGGGATTTTAAGTGGCTTTCTGTTTGTCATTGCTAAATAGAATAGACGTGATTTATATTTTTGTTAATTTTTTCTTGTTCCGCAGCCACCGCAGAAGTTGGCATCGCTGGGATTTGTTCTGTTGCAATTGGGGCAAACCCAATCAACAGCAAGTTTTGGATTTCTGCTGCCACAGCCACCGCAAAAGTTGTTTTTCAACGCATTTTCTCTGCCACAGCTACATTTCCAAGTGGATTCTTGTTCGGTGGGTATATTATTACTAACCGCCTTATTATCCACAACATGCTCCAAAGTGCCGTTTGCGTCTGCCAGGTAAAGCAGATTACAGATACAATAATTGAAAATATCCACCAGCTCGGGATTGGTCAGATTGTAAACCGTCGTGTTAATAAGAAACGAGCCGTTTAATATGATATTCTTTTCATCGTGACTAATGGACTTGATATCTTTTATCGCAATTACAGTCGCTTCTTTTAAAAGGTTGCGAACACAAATTTTATCGGTGGTTACAACATAACCTTCTTTTGCGATACCCAAAAGGGTGTTATCATAGAAGAATACCACGTTATTTTGGGTTACATTGTCGCCATGGATACGCGAAAGGTTTTTAAATTTAGAATAAAATTGTGTAGAATCCCCCGAGTACAGATTCAAGGATATGTCAGGGTGAATCTTGTATATATAATCGAAAATGCCTTGTGAAATGCTGTTGTGGTCGGTCAAAGCGCGCTCTGAATTGGCGATACGAACGGGATTTTCATAGAATTTGGAAAACAATTCGGGATATTTTTCTGCCACCCTACTATAGGTTTCTTTTAATTTTCGCTCGGCTTCTGCTTTCGCTTCCGCCTCTGCTGCCTTTTTAGCTTGAGCTTCTTCGCTCCAACGCTGTTTTCTGTTGTCTTTTATAGTGTCAAAAGCACTTTTCAACTGCTTTTTTTCAGCATTGAGACGATTATTATAGTTGTTAAAGTTTTTCAAAAAGCTGTTGTAAGAAATTATTTCGGGAATTGCTTCCGAAGGGGCATTTTCCGTTGTTGCGGAATTTTCGCTCATACGGCTTTTGACATATTCGCTGAAAGTCATACTTCACAAGCTCCTTATTAAAAGTTTCGTTTATTATATGAGGATTTGGAATACTCATATATTGCCGCGGCAAGACGTTGGGATTTGTTTTTGTTTTCTGTCGCAAAGGCGGCGACGTTGGAATTTAATGTCGACAAATGCTCAAGGTATTCTTCAAGCGCACTCTTTAACTTTTCGTCTGCACCGTGTAGATTGTTGTTTATTTCGCTGCTGCATTTTTGCGCAATCGAGGCAATGCTGTTTGCCATATCGCTTATTGCGGTATCGGTGACGGTAAGTGATTTTATATCAATTTTTATTTTATCCATACAAACCTCACTTTTTGGTGTAACCGTTTATGACGTTTAAAAACGAATTATAGCTATCGCCAAAATGCTTTTTGACGTTGCTCAAAAATACGTTATCGTTTGTCGCGTATGCGCTAAAGCATTTGGCAAAGAAAACAGATTCGGGCGTTTGGGGCTTCCTAAGCGGTTTACGGTTTAGCTTATTATGAGAAGTTTTGTGCTTGAAATTATCGGAAATTGCACGTATGGCAGAGTCGGCTGAACGGGAGTTTTTTGCAAATTCTCTGCCGAACGCATTTTCCATCTGCAATTTTTCTATAGAACGGTTTGTTTCATGCAGATGATGCCCGATATGGAACAAAAGCCTTGAAGAAAAATCCGCATCCGAAGCATCTATTCCCAATATCTTTATCATCTGTCCGCGAGAATCCCTGCCGTAGCAGAAGGGATGCTTATTGCTCATGAATACAACACCGCCGAGTCTGTCCATAACAGCTTCTTTTAATTCGGCGCTCAGACCTGTCATTATGCTGTACAAAATATTAACCACAGGCGGTGCATACGCGCTGTAAACGCTCAACGCACGGCGTGTTCCGTCGGTATTGAAACCAAAATCTCCGAATTTCGGTTTGTATATTCCGGTTTCTTTCTGTGCAGGGACAACGTTGCCTGCACCTACGTAACTAGGCGAAGCTTTGCTAAACTTTGTGTCACTTTCTACTCCGTCCGAGGCGTAAACATAGGCTTGTGCTTTTTCGCACACGACCGAAAGCGACTGTACGTTATAGGTTGCTTCATCGGCGATGGCTAAAGTTAAGTTGTTTACAACGGTTCGGTTTTCCGTCAAAGCGTCGATTACGGTTTGCATTATGTTCAGATGCTTTTCGAACAGGTCTGCGTTTTTATCGATTTCTTCCTTGATTTTTTTGGCGTTTTCCAACGCTTTTTCCAAAGGAGAAACGGTTGAGTCGTAATCATCGTTGTATCTTTTTGCTTCTTCGATGGCTTCTTGCAGAAATTTGATTTTTTCTTCGATTTCCTCGTCTAATTCCGAAAGACTTATTATCTGCTTTTCCAGACGTTCTTTCGCTTGCTCCAAAAAATTGAGCATATAACCGATGCCGTTAAAGACCTCTTTTGAGGTTTCTATAATCTGTGCATACTGTGATTCGGTTTCTTTTTGGAAATCGTTTAAAGCAGAAATGCTTAAGTTTATTGCATTCATATCACACCTGCTCTATAAGTGCAGCGATTTTCGCAATAACGTCGTCGAATTCGTCGGCAGGGTAATTGAGCTTTACGGCTTCTGCTGCCGAATGGGATTCGGAAAATACGCGCCAAATGTTCAAAACGCAGTCTTTGACGTTATCGTTCATGCAATCAAAACTTTGCGCGGTATCGTCTGCCCATTTAGCTCTCGCTTCCAACTGTGCTCTGTCCAACGCGGTTATGTTATTGGTAAAATCTCCGTACTGTCCGTTCATTTCAATTCCTTGTTACTTCTGCTTCTGATTATTTCTGCCTGCTTTTTGAAATACTCGGGATATTTATACTTTATCACGTCCATGACGTTGTTCACCGAATAAGTCAATGCTCGGATTTCCTGCAAAACCTTGCCCAAAGTTTCGTCATCCTTCCATTCGTATGAAAGGCTGTTCATTTTCTGAAGATAGTCGTTCATGATGTTGCTTTGGAGGTTGCAGTAGGTCATTATGAAAGTCGCGATATCTTCCAGCGCGGCATCGTCTATTGTAATCGAATCAAAATCGCTCATGTAACCACCTCATCGACTTTCTGTGTAGGTATCAATCAAATGAATAATGGATTGGCAGTAATTGGATATGGATTCCATTTTCATTCCTATTTGACCGATTAATTCCTGCATCTGTGTAGCAAGCTCGAGATAGCTCACGTAAGTGGGGTCTTTCAGTCCCACAAACCTTGCATTTACTTGGCGATTCATTATGTTTGCGTTCATAATCAGCTTCTCAAAAGCCTCTTGCGAGTAGGTTATCGCCTTTTGAGCCGCCGGTTTAGATAGGGTAACCTGTGCCATGGTCTTTTCTCCTTACAGTTTTATGCCGTGTGCGATTTTCAGAAATTCTGATGAGGTGTTGATTTTTTGCAACGTTTTGTTTGTAACGTCTTGAAATTCAACTATCTGTTGATGTATCTTTTCGAGCGAATTTACAAGTGCTTTATAGTTTTCATCTTCCCAATCGCCGCTAACCGAGGCTATTTTCGACTGGGCATCGTCATACGCGACCTGTAATTCCTCAAGACAGCGAAATACCGTTTGCGAAATGTTTTCCAATACGTCGCCGTTAAGACTTATTATACCCTGTGGCATTATTGGTTTCCTTTCAGATTAAGATAGTTTTCGGCAAGAGATTTGTACCATTCGCTGTCGCTAAGCGAGTTATAACGGTACATTTTCACCTTGTAACGCTCGTCGTATATTGCAACCAACGCGATGTCTTCGGTGTGAATCTCTTTCGAGTAGCCATCAAGCAACTTGTGTATGGTTTGAGCGCGCAAGCCCTTGGTAAGAGCCTTGAATTTAAAGTTATATAGCTCGCTCGGGATTCCTTGAATACAGTCGGGGTCATCCATGGAGATAATGAAATGTATACCATAGCGTCCGCCACGTCCCAACAATTCTTTGAACGCTTGTACCAACGGGATACGGTCGTTGTTGGACGGCTTGGACATATTGCTTCCGTACAAGGATGCCAATGCGGCACTTAAACCCGAATTTGTTCCCATTGTTTCGTTTGTTTCGGATGCCGAACTGTCGTTCAGGGTTAAGGTGGGATTATCCTCGAACAAATCGATATAGTTTTGCAGAGAATGAATCACAAAGAAGTAAGGCGAATATTTCTTCGCTTCGTTAAGCGTGTCTAACTCCTCGCGGCGCTCCGAATAAATCTTGTAAAGCGACTTAACTGCGTTTTCAAATAACTTGTTTGCGGTTACGTTTTCGATTACGTCTGCAAAATCGTCTTTGATAACGCTAAGCAAGCCGTCGGAATTAAATCGTTCGCCGTTGGAGTAATAAATCTTCGTAGGCTCGCTGATATTATCGGAATTGGTAATATGTTCCATCACTACGGAAAGCAAGGAATAACCCATAATATCCCGTATGACGGACATTTCTTTGCCTACGCACAAGAAATTCGACTTGTTCGCCAACAATTCTATGCCCATCTTGAAAGGTTTGCCCGTAATATAGTTTTGACCGAAGCAGATGTTGTAATCTGCTTCCGCCTTCGAAACAAGGCTTTCCTTTGTGGGTTTGATTGCAAACATGGAGTTTTTCTCGATAGGAGAGGGTGTTTCGTCTCCGCCGACGATAAATAGCGGTTCGCTTTCCATTTGTGCGGTGACGTTGCTCCATTTGTCGATAATACGCCTTGCGTGTTTCATACGCTCGGTGAAATTATCTTCGGAAAACGCCACGCGGAATTCTGCGCTTTCTTCGCCTGTGCGGTCGTCGTTGATAACCGCAAGACCCTTTTCGGGACGATTCAACGCCATAACTGCCTTGGGGTCTATTTTTATAAGGCGAGCATCTTCGGGTTCGTTAAGCTTCAAGCTTATTCTGTTCTTAATTTGCGAGAGAACTTTGTCTTTAAGACCTACCGCAGAGGGGATATTCTGCGATGCCCAAAGAATAGAGATACCGTACGTACGGCCCTCCTTGAACAGATGGCTTAGGAGTTCGACAGATTTCATCTGCAGAGAATCCTCCTGCTCGAATAAAACCTGTATTTCATCTATAATTACAAACAGTCTGGGCATTTTGTAGCCTGCACGGCAGTATTCTACAATGCTCGATACGTTTGCCTTGCGGAACTTCTGCTGTCTGCTTTCGAGTTCGTTTTTCAGGTTGCTCAAAATAGCAATACCGTCTTCCACCTCGTTGGTCAGACCGGTTAATTTAATGTGCGGAAGTTGATTTTCGGTCACACCGTTTGCTTCGTAAAATTTAAACTCGTTACCGCCCTTAAAGTCGACCAAATATAGATTAAGCTCTTCGGGGCTGTATTTATAGCAAGCACTTAATATAAGCGTGTGCAACAGTACGGATTTACCCGAACCGGTACTACCTATAACAACCGCATGCGCTGAGGGGTCGGTGGTTCTTAGGCAGAGTGTTTGAACGTCTCTTCCTCGGGCACCGATAGGAATATCCAATACCTGTGCAGCGATTTCTTCGGAATTTACAACGCTGTCGGTATAATCAAACATAGAGTCGATTAATATGTTCTTTTTGGTTTCGACCTTTGCGTTGTTCTGCATAAGGGTGATAATTTCGGGCAACAGGTCAAGGTTATAACGCGTATCGGGCAAGAATTTGTTTTTGTTTTCTATCAACAATTCAAAAGAATCACCGTTATAGAAGATGCTCGTGAAACGAGATGCCATATTATTTATAGCTGCGGTTATGTCTCCGTTTCTATCTTCCTTTAATGCGGAATGGTTATATACGAATATAGAGAATATACCCGCCTTATTTCCGCTTTGAACGATTTTCAGCATACGTTGTAAAAGTTCAGCTTTTGCACCGTAGGGGAAGTCCACAAAAACAAACAAGTGATAGGATTGAGGATTCGCTTCAAACTCCTTGTTGTAATCAAAAAGGTTACCAACACCGTTTGCGCTTAATTTATTGTCCTCTATATCGAACATTAAATTTTCTATATCCCTAACGGCATCATCCAATTGTCTGTCGTCGCGTATGATTCCGTCCATAAGGATATCCGCGCTTACTTTCGTAAGGTTTTTCAGCGAGGAAAACTCCATTTTGTTGTTGGGGTCGACCAACTTCAGCTTTAATCTGTTGGCGGGGAAAGAGAGCAGATATTGCAATATAAGCTGTTCAACAAACGCTTTGACGTTGCTGTCATATTCGTTCGTGTTTTTAAGCTCAAGCATTACGTTACCGCACTTTTTAAGATTAAGTTTCACGGACGTAGCGATGCCGCCGTCAACAACGTGCTTTTGGAATATCGGAACTTGCGAAACAAGAGATGCATATTCGCCGTTTCCGTCAACGTTTATAAGTGCATTGCCGATGGCAATGGTATTATTATCGGATTTACAGCAATTCGATAAATCCAGTTTATCGGAAAGCGAGGTTACCTTTAAACCGTCAAAGCCTTTTTTATAGCGTGCTTCAGCCTCAGGAGAAGTGAAAAACTTGCAAAACAGCTCTAAACGTTCGTTGTCGGCTTCTTGTTTTTTCATCTTCATCCAGTCCTTGGCGTAGCCATGGAGAAGGTCTTCGGTTAAAACGGGGACGTTTTTTTCCTTGAGCTGTATAAGAAGGTCTATGCAATACAAGCTCTTGTCGCAAATGGAGAAGATTTTATTTGCGATTTTTGTATACGGAACGACATTTAACGGCCTTTCGTATTTGTTGTCACAGGTGTATTTGAAAAGAATCTCGCCTTCGTTTATGTAAGTATAAAAGCTTTCGCCTTCTATATTGATTTTTACAGGAGGGTATTCTGCATCAAAATCAACGTCGTTCAAATATTTAAGATGTTCATTCAGCTCGTTTATAAGTTTTTTCAAAATGAGCAGATTTTCGTCGTATGATTCGTGGGAAAAATCGTCAGAAAAGATATATGATTTGGTATATTTGTAATATTTTTGGAAGTTGTATATTATTTTTTCAAATTTGTTTTTCAAGAGGTTTAAAGATTCAACAAATGCCGTGTCTTTCTTTTCAGCAACTTTCTGCTCTTCGGAAAGTAAACGCTTTGCTTCTAACTCGATATTTAGTTGCTCTTTGTTCAACCCAAGCGCTAATTTATTCGCTTCTTCGGAAAAGGTCTCGAAATCTTTCGCTACACTTTCTATAAATGCCATTCCGCAGTCATCGGCAACCGGTTCCGCGTCAGCCAAAGCACTTCCAAAACAAGAATCAAGATCATCCGCTTCTATGGTAATATCAAAGGAACTTTCAAAGCTTTCGGGGTTAATACGTGGGCTTTTCATAACCCATTTCAAAATCTTTTTTGCGGTTTTTACGGTGAGATATTCAAATTCTGTTGAAACCAAGCTATTGATATAATCATGCATGACAACGAATTTGGGAAATTCACCCAAAATTTTGAAAAGCTGTTCGCGGTTCTTCTGTGTTATAAGTATCTTGCGTTCTTTCGTAACAGGGTCAAAACTGCCGATATATCCCGCGCGTTCCATGCTGTCAATAATGCGGGCAGCGATGCCATAATTCATTCCGAATTTTCTGTTAAGCATCGATGTGGAAATAGTACCCTCTTCAATAGCTAGATCCAATGCACGCAACATGCGGTTTTTCATAGAATCATTGTCAAAAAAACCATGGCCGTTGTCCACGTATTGGATTGGCGGTTTGATTTCAAAATCCAAAGGAAAAGTGATATGTTCAGTTACCTCTTTCTTTTTCTTGTGGAGGAGATGTAGTATGGAAGGATATTTTTCATCAGACCGGTGTGCGGAAACAAATTTATAAACTTCCCTTTCACGGCGTCGAGTTTTGGTCCTTGCTTCGCATCTATAGTCATAAGCAGAATACTCTTCGTCAAAATAGAGATAATGAGGATTACATAGAGAGGGGCCTATTGACGCAATTTCGGCAAACAAAGCGATTAATTCATTAAATCTGCCGTCACCCAAATTGTTTTCGTCGTCAAACGCATAAGCATAGCGAGATTCAACATGCTTTTGGAATTTAAGGCATGGTGCTTCGCATTCACGTATAAATTTAGAAAGCTGTTCTGCTTCGGTTGAAGATAGATAAGCAAGCTCGTCAGTTGTCAAAGGCTCTGTATATTTTAAAAGTGCGGGGTATTTTTTGATAATGTCATTTATTTGTGCTTCGTGTTGCAAAAAATCAGCTTTTAGTTCATCGTTGATTTCCTTGAGGCATTTTTCAAAGGATTCCGCCTTGCGAATATAGAGCTTCAACTCGTTTATCAATTCGGTTTTGTTAAGTTCACCCATAATACGACTCCGAGATTTAATAGTAATAGTAGCATATCACATTGTTTTACAAAAGTAAACCAAAATGAACACAATTCTTTATTATAATTCTATAATAATTCTTTCCATGTACCGTATTTGGTTCAACGGATTCGAATGTGATTTTCGCATCAAAATCATATAAATAAAAGAACCATCGATGATGGTTCTTTTTGTTTGATATAACTTATTTAAAAAAGTTGAATTTCGATTTGATTTGTTCGAAATATTCTTTTGCCTGTTCTTCGGTGATATTGATACCTTTTTCATTTGCAAGAGCAATTATATCGTCGAGGCTCTTTATGGATTTGGCTTTTGCAAGTAATTCGGAAAAGAATTCGTTCATAGTGTTTTCTCCTTTGAAATTATTTGTATGAACGTATTGTATCACACGAAAAGCAAAACCGCAATGTATATTACAAAAATTCTCTCGACTTCTTTTTGAAACGTAAATATCTACAAATGTTTTTTATTCTATATATTGCATTTTTTGACTTTGTGTGTTATGCTTGGCTTATCTGGTGACATATTACTTTGTTTAAGGAGACGGAAAATGAACGACAACAATTTCGAAAACAGCGGTTTCAACACCAACCCCGAAAATAGCACTTTCGAATATGACATTAACCAGCCCCCTCAGAAAAAACCGCAAAAAGGAAAAGTTACTACAATAATTATAACCGTTGCTATTATAGCAGTGGCATCCATTGTTGGTAAATTTGCAGGTTCATTTATTGCCAATATTTTTAAGTCAAATGATATCAATGCCGAAATTGAAGAGTATATCGAAAAAATGGAGGACTATACTCCTGGTAGTTTCACAGATAAAGAATATACCTCTGAGCATTTTGGCTTAAAGTTTAAGGCGAATAACGAATGGATAATGTTTACAAAGGATGAGCTCGAACCTTTGTCCAAACAAATTAAAGAAAGTTCAATATCAAGCGGTGTGAAAAGCTTGAAGGAAGAAAGCGTTGACCAAGATTTAATAGATAAGTGGTCGGACGCTCTTTATGCAGAAACCGAAATGGGCGCGAGTTATATCGACAACAACATGGTTGCAGGACAAGTATTTGTTCAGGTTTTCGGAGCATACGGAATTGAAGAATTAGACGAAGATAAATATATCGAAGAACTGAAAACACAATTATCGACACAAGTCAGCGATATATCTATCGGAGAAAAAACCATCGCAGGCAAAACCTATAAATCGTTAAAAGCAAAGCAGACCGCAAGCGGCATTACAGCGGTTATTCAAATGTTTGTTAGAATCGAAGACGGTATGTTCTGTATGATAGTTTGTGATGCTCTTGAAGGTTATGAAAACGAAGTTACAAACTCGTTTTTGGCACAAATGAGCGAATATAAATAAAAATCAACAATAAATGAAAAGACACCATTTAGGTGTCTTTTTACATTTGGGGATTTTTATTAAAAGTATCGACTTGCGGTTATAAATGTGATATAATCGTGATAACAAAAACAGCGTGATAACTTGAATTTTAATGGAGGCGAATTTTAATGTTTAATGCTGAAAAAGTAAAAAACGACTGTGTTCAATGGATTCGCGATTTTTTTGAAGCGAACGGCAAGGGATGTAATGCCGTTATCGGCATTTCGGGCGGAAAGGACAGCTCTATCGCGGCTGCACTTTGTGTTGAAGCTTTGGGAAAAGAACGTGTTATCGGGGTTTTGATGCCTCAAGGCGAACAACACGATATCGACAAAGCATATATGCTTGTGAATCACTTGGGAATCAAGCACTATGTGGTTAATATCAAGGATGCCGTAGACGCGATTTTGGGTAGCTTGCCCAAGGAACTCGAATTAACTTCGCAGTCTACGCAAAACCTCCCTCCGAGAATAAGAATGTCGACACTTTATGCCGTTTCTCAAAGCTGTAACGGCAGAGTTTGCAACACCTGCAATCTTTCCGAAGACTGGGTAGGGTATTCGACACGATATGGCGATTCGGTTGGTGATTTCAGTCCGATGTCCAACCTGACCGTGACCGAGGTAAAAGAAATCGGGTATCTTCTTGACATCCCCAAAGAATTGGTTGATAAAACGCCCATCGGCGGACTTTGCGGAAAAACCGATGAGGACAATTTGGGATTCACCTATGCAGAGCTTGACGTTTATATAAGAACCGGAGAAATAGAAGACCAGGATAAAAAGGCGTTAATCGATAGAAAACACAAGGCAAATTTGTTCAAACTTCAGCTAATGCCGATATTCAACCCTAATATAGAAACAAAAGCGTAAAGCGCAAGTCTGATTATGCAATCCGATGAGATTTTCACCAACGATGAAATTGAATGCGAACCGCTAAATGTTGCGTTTGAAACATCACAAATTGATAAAAATTTGTTCATGATTTTAAAAAAGAATTTTCACGCCTTGACTTTTCGAAATATAGGTGGTATTATAATAATTAGCATAATAAAAATTATAGGAAAGAGTAGGTTTTCACATGAAAAAACACTTGGCGTTTTTATTGGCAACCTTGATGTTAATTTGTGTTTTGCCCACTTCTATGTTAAGTGCGGCTGCAGCAACAATTAACTCCTCTGTTGTTAAAGAATCTATCACTGTAGACAAGTCTTTGAACGACAGTGGTTGGAAATCCGATGGTTGGATAAGCGTTACTCCCGATAACGGTTATTGGCAAACAATTCCCACTACTAACGACACTATCTCGTATAGGTATCAGTTCCGCACAGACAGCACAAAGCTTTACGGCGCATTTGAAATCGACTGCGCTCTTGTTGTTGGCGGTAACGGTGCCGGTACTAACGTTCGTCTTTGGTTCAGAACCAACGACAATGTGGGTATTTATACACATTTGTATGATTTGAACGCTTCGGCATTCAAGTCGATGTACAATACTTCTACAACCAAAAACTCCGCTGCGGCTATAGCAAATAGCTCCCTTAAAGGCGAAGTTTACGAAAAGAACGGCAAAACTTACGTTGAATTTTCTCTCAATCTTGCGGAATTCAACGGTAAAGAAGGCTTTGATTACTACGTTGTTGTATCTAACAATGTAAACTCTAACGTAGCTCTTTATTATCCCCCTGTTCCCGTTCATCCCGATGGCGCAAAGGGTAGAAGCGGATACCTTCCTTACAATGAATGGTATTCTGCAGGCGATATTTCTATTAACCCCAAGGACATTGCACTTGGCGAAGTAGTTAAGGACTATATCGTTGAACCCGATTCTGCAAATGAAGTTCCTGAATTCATCGCTATTGACGGTTTGTTGAATGAAAACGGTTGGAAATACAACGGTTGGACCGAAGTTACCCCCGACAACGGTTATTGGGAAGCTTTGCCCACTACCTACGACAACCTTTCTTATAAATATCAATTCCGTACTTATAACGGAAAACTTTATGGTGCATTTATAGTTGACGCTCCTCTTGTGGTTGGCCAACGTGGCTCGGGCACCAATGTTCGTCTTTGGATAAAATCCAAGGAGAATACAAGCGTTTACTCTCATTATTATGATTTTAACGCTGAAAAGTCCATAGGCATGCGCAACATAACCACCACGGGCGATGCGACTACGACTATCTCAAACAGCACTCTCGTTTCGAAAGTTAACGGAGTAGGCGGAAAGACGATTGTCGAGTTCTCGGCTGAACTTGATGATTTCGGTGGCGAAAACGGTTTTGAATATTTCGTAAACGTTTCTGATAACAATATCGAAAATGTTTCGCTCTTCTATCCTGCAGTGCCCGTTGGCAAGGCTAGCTGCAGAATCGACAATCTTCCTTACAAAGCATGGAACTCCGAAAGTGCAGCAACTCTTGATGTTGATGCTATCGCTCTCGGTGAAATCGGCTTCAAAGCACAGATTAAGAATTCTGTCGGTGCGGCAGATAAAAATGCTAAGTTCGACCTCGTTATAGACGCTCCTGCTAACTATGATGCAGGCGATGATATCACTGTTAACGTAACTGTTGACAACATAACCGCAGAAGACGGTCTTGACAGTGTAAACTTCAAGTTGTTCTACGACAACAGCAAACTTACTCTTACAAATAGCACTGACAGCACCAATTACGGCGCTCTTAAATGCATAACCCTTCCCTCGGGTTGGGAAAACTTCACCGTCGCTAACAATGACGGTACTATCGACGTTTCCGCTCTTACTACTTCTATGTACACCAATTCCGTTACTACTGACGGCAAATTAGTGTTCAAATTCAACTTTACTGTTGAAGATAACGCTGATGGCGATATTGGCGTATACGTTCCCAACTATACCGTATGGGGCGGATACAATGAATTTGACGGTGTGACAAGATTTGCAGGTAACGCAGGTTATGCTATCATCGACGACGGCATTCCCTCTGACGAAGAAGATGAATCCGAAGACACCTCTTCTGATGACACTTCTGACGACACCTCCGACGACACTTCTTCTGACGACACCTCAAGCGACGATTCCGAAAAACGTCATAACGTTCTCCGCGACAAAGAATTCCAACTTTCCGGTTGCGGATATCGTACCACCTATACTGCAAACCTCGCTGACGGTATTGCAGACTACGGCTCTTTAGATAACAATAGAGAAAGCAAATGGTTTGCATTCTACTATCACAAGGACGCACAGGCTAGCGTTATCAATGCACCTAACGGTGTTGGTTATGCAATTTTCGACCTCGGAGATGTTTATACAATCGACGAAGTCAGAACTAACCTTATCAACAAAACCGACTGGGGCATCGGCGCTCCTAAGTCTGTAAAGGTTTATATCTCCAACGACGGCAAAAACTGGGGCAACGCAGTTGGTTCGATGAAGATTGAAACCGTTGAGGATATGTCCTACTGGACCGGCATCAAAGGTAAATGGGAAACCAGATATATTAAGGTCGAATATACCCTCAATCAGTCTTTCACTTTCACTAATGAAATTGAAGCTTACGGAACATTAAAACACGATGATGGCGAATGGGTAACCGTAAAAGAAGCAGAACCCGGTGTTGAAGGTTTGAAAGAACTTCGTTGCACCTGCTGTGGTAAAGTTTTAGATACCGAAGTTATCCCTGCACTTCACAAGCACGACGATGGTGAATGGATAGTTGCTAAAGAAGCAGAACCCGGCATTGAAGGTTTGAAAGAACTTCGTTGTAAGTCTTGTGGCGAAGTATTAGATACCGAAGTTATCCCCGCACTTCACAAGCATGACGACGGCGAATGGGTAGTTGTTAAAGAAGCAGAACCTGGCATTGAAGGTTTGAAAGAACTTCGCTGTACATCTTGCGGCGACGTATTGGCTACCGAAGTTATCCCCGCACTCCACAAGCACGACGATGGTGAATGGGTAGTTGTTAAAGAAGCAGAACCCGGCATTGAAGGCTTGAAAGAACTTCGTTGTACATCTTGTGGCGACGTATTAGATACCGAAGTTATCCCCGCACTTCACAAGCACGACGATGGCGAATGGGTAGTTGTTAAAGAAGCAGAACCCGGCATTGAAGGTTTGAAAGAACTTCGTTGTACATCTTGTGGCGAAGTATTGGCTACCGAAGTTATCCCCGCGCTTCACGTACACGAATACACACTCGTAGACGGTAAACTCGTATGCGTTTGTGACGAAGTTAGCGATTATTGCGGACTTTACGAAGTAGACGGCGTATATTACGGCGTGAAAGATGGCGTACTTGTTTCGGGCTGGCTCGAAATCGACGGCGCATGGCACTACTTCACTTCTGCAAATAAAGCAGCTGCAACAGGTAGCGTTAAGATTAGCGGTATTACCTTTGACTTTGACGAAACCGGTAAGACCGAAGGTACTTGGGCAAATACCCTCAGCGGCAAGAGATATTACTACGGTCCTTCGTATTACGTAAACGGCTGGGCAACTATCGGCGGTAATGAATATTACTTCGAAAACAGCCACCCCATAACCGGAGTTAATAAGCTCGACAAATGGTATAAGTTCGATGAAAACGGCGTATGCCTCGGCACGCTCGACGGTATATGCGAAATCGACGGCACATATTACTACGTTGAAGACGGCGTAGGCGCAGAAAAGGGTCTTGTTAAGGTAGACGGTGATTACTACTACGCACAGTACGACGGTGTACTCGTAGTTAATAAGACTATCCGCGCATGGATGACCAACTGTGATATGCCTGTAGGTGAATACACCTTCGGCGCAGATGGTAAGATGCTCGGCGCTAAGGCAGACGGCGAAATAGTTAAGATAGGCGAAAAATACTACTATTACGAAAATGGCGTAGGCGTAGAAAGAGGCCTTATCAAAGTAGGCGACGATTATTACTTCACCGCATACAAGGGTGAATGCGTACTCAATAAAGAATACTACGCATGGAACACCGGCTGCGACCTCGAAATCGGCATGTACGAATTCGGTCCTGATGGTAAGATGCTCAACGGCGTAGTAGAAAAGAACGGCACATACTACTATTTCGAAAACGGTAGAGGCACCGAAAGAGGCCTTATCAAAGTAGGCGACGATTATTACTTCTCTGCATACAAGGGCGAATGCGTAGTCGGCAAGAAATATTACGCATGGAACACCAGCTGTGACCTCGAAATCGGTATGTACGAATTCGGTCCTGACGCTAAGATGCTCAACGG